>NZ_QKMQ01000018.1:0-145384 GCF_003208145.1 Pseudomonas sp. RV120224-01b
TGTCCAAGATCAAAGTGCGCTGCTGTTTGGCGCAGCGAGAGTCGATGCTCAAGCATGTGCTTGAGTACCTGCCGTTTGAAGTCCTCAGTGTAGCGCTGGCCATGTGGGCGGGGACTGAGGCTGGCGGTGGATCGGTAACTGGCAACCCAGCGCCGAAGCAAACTGAAATCGATGCCCAAGTGTCGGGCCACTTTGCGAAAGCCGTTGCTGCCTTCCAGATAGGCCGTGATCGCCGTGAGCTTGAACTGCTCTGAGTATTTGCCCATAAATCCCCCAAGGGTTGGATTGGTGTCCAACTTCTTGGGGGCAGTCCAGGGATTTGCACAGACCTCAAGGCCAGCGCCGCACCTGTGGGAGCGGGTTTACCCGCGAAGAGGCCAGCAGCCCCAGCGCAAATCAGCGCTTGTTGGCAAGCAGATACAGGCCGACAGCCAGGCCCACGGCACACAGCCCCGCCACGTAATAGGCCGGCGCCATCGGGCTCACCTTCAGCAGTGCTGTCACCACCATCGGCGTCAGCCCGCCGAAAATCGCGTAGGCCACGTTGTACGAGAACGACAGCCCACTGAAGCGCACTGCCGCCGGGAACGCCTTGACCATCACATAGGGCACCGCGCCAATCACGCCCACGCACAGGCCAGTCACCGCGTACAGCGGGAACAACAGCTCAGGCCGGGTCGGCAGGCTGTGGTAGAAGGCCCAGGAACTGGCCAGCAGCAGCAGGCTGCCGATCACGAACACGCGGCCCGCACCAAAGCGGTCGGCCAGGCTGCCAGCGCCGATGCAGCCAAGGCTGAGCAGCACGATCGCCAGGCTGTTGGCCTTGAGCGAGTCGGTCGGGCTGATGTGGTAGAAGCTCTGCAGCAGTGCCGGGGTCATCAGGATGACCACCACGATGCCGGCCGACAGCATCCAGGTCAGCAGCATCGAAAGGATGATCGGGCCACGGTGGTCACGCAGCACGGCGCGCAACGGCAGCTCTTCGGCCAGCGCCTTGCGCTGCTGCATCTCGGCGAACACCGGGGTTTCGTGCAGCCAGCGGCGCAGGTACACCGAGAACAGGCCGAACACACCGCCCAGCAGGAACGGAATACGCCAGGCGTAATCGGCCACTTCTTCGGCGCTGTACACGCTGTTGATCAGGGTCGCCACCAGCGAACCCAGCAAAATGCCCGCCGTCAGGCCTGCGGTCAGGGTGCCGCAGGCGTAGCCGGTGTTGCGTGCCGGCACGTGCTCGGACACGAACACCCAGGCACCCGGCACCTCACCGCCGATCGCCGCGCCCTGGATCACGCGCATCAGCAGCAGCAGGATCGGCGCCCACATGCCTATTTGTGCATAGGTTGGCAGCAGGCCCATGATCAGGGTCGGCAGGGCCATCATGAAGATGCTCAAGGTGAACATCTTCTTGCGCCCGAGCAGGTCGCCAAAGTGCGCCATGATGATGCCGCCCAGCGGCCGCGCCAGGTAGCCGGCGGCGAAAATGCCGAAGGTTTGCATCAGGCGCAGCCACTCGGGCATGTCGGCCGGGAAGAACAGCTTGCCGACCACTGTGGCGAAGAACACGAAGATGATGAAGTCGTAGAACTCCAGCGCACCGCCCAGGGCGGACAGTGAAAGGGTCTTGTAGTCACTGCGGGTCAGCGGCCGCGAGGGCTGCTCGATACTGCTGGGCACGGAAGTCATCGCTCGTTGTTCTCTTTGTAGGGCATGCAGGCCGCTTGGCACGCGGCTTCTGGATTAGGGGACAAGCGAAGATAGCAAATAGCCGAGCTGCGCTGAAAGCGATACAAAATCCCTACACATATTCATGAATGCGCGGTCGTCGCTGGCCGTTATGCTCTATATACTGGCAGTTCGTAGGAAAAGGTTGCCCCTAACGTGGGATGTTGTGCGAAAACGCCGGTCAGTATTGTCAGACGGTTTCGCAGAGTTTCCCTACGGCCGCCCAGTGAAACGAAATCGGCGTAGTATGTTTCAAGCTGAATCGTTTACCCGGCCTTTGCGCCACACCAACGAAAAGCGTCACGGGTCAGAGGCCCCATCGCATGATTGAGCTCGAACAAGAAGATCCAATCCCACAAGGCGACCTGGCCTTGCAGATCACCGCATTGCCGCGCGAGACCAACGGCTTCGGCGACATCTTCGGCGGCTGGCTGGTTGCCCAGATGGACCTGGCCGGCACTGCCATGGCCAGCCGTGTCGCCGGTGGCCGTGTGGCTACCGTGGCCATCGACCGCATGGCCTTCCTGGTACCGGTCGCGGTCGGCGCGCAACTGTCGTTCTACACCCAGACTCTGGAGATCGGCCGCAGCTCGATCCGGATGATGGTCGAAGTGTGGAGCGACGACCCGCTGTCCAGCGAATGGCGCAAGGTTACCGAAGCGGTATTCGTCTTCGTCGCCATCGACGGCAGTGGCCGTACCCGGTCTGTGCCTCGTCGCTAAGCCTCGCCGGCGGTAAACTCATTGCATGTGCCCGGGTCCAAGGCCCACTGGCAACCAATGAGATGAATGCAATGGCTACCTACCAGGTCGTAACCGAGCAACATGGCGAACTGAACTGCTGGCGTATCAGCAGCGACCGCGCCGAACTCCTGATCGCCCAGCAAGGCGCACAGATCCTCAGCTACCAGCAGGTCGGCGAGCCGCCGCTGCTGTGGCTGAGCGACCAGGCCATTTTCCGCCAGGGCAAGTCGGTTCGCGCCGGGGTGCCGGTGTGCTGGCCGTGGTTTGGCAACTTGCAGCGTAACCCCCAGGCCGTGCAGGCCATGTACCACGGCGAGCAGGCACCTGCTCACGGGCTGGCGCGCTCACGTGACTGGCAGTTGCTGGGCATCGAGGAAGCAGGCGACGGCCTGCGTATCGAGTTCGAGCTGCCTGAGGCGCAGGGCGACCTGCCCGGCTGGCCCCATGACGTCGAGCTGAAGCTGGTGGTGGAGTTGGGTGACGAGCTGAAGCTGAGCCTGACCAGCCGCAACATGGGCAATACCCCGGTTACCATCAGCCAGGCGCTGCACAGTTACTTTGCAGTTAGCGATGTGCGTCAGGCGCGGGTCGAAGGGGTCGAGGGGCTGGGCTATATCGAGACCCTGGCTGGCTGGGAACAGCGCCAGCAGCAAGGGGCGCTTGAGTTTGCCGGGGAGACGGACCGGATCTACCTCGATACCCCGCAAACACTGAGCATTGTTGACCCGCACTGGAATCGTCGAATTACTTTGACCAGCAGCGGGTCGCGCTCGGCGGTGATCTGGAACCCGTGGACCGAGCGGGCCAAGGAGCTGGCAGACATGGCTGATGATGGATGGCAGCGGATGCTGTGCATCGAGACGGCGAATGTTTGGGATGACCTGGTGGAACTGAAGCCAGGGGCCAGCAGTTCGCTTGGGGTCAGGATTGGTTGTGAAATGATCTAACAGACTTGTTGCCTGATCTGGCCTCATCGCCGGCAAGCCAGCTCCCACAGGTCCGGCACAGGCATTGAACTGTGTGCAATACCTGTGGGAGCTGGCTTGCCGGCGATGAGGCCGGTACAGGTAATCAGAGGTCTGCATCCTCCACCACCCTCACCTTCCCGGCATCCAGCGCATAGGCCGCATCGGCCAGGTCATTGCTGACCTTTTCCACCTTCAACGTGCCGCTGACCCACAGCGGTGTGTAGATGTCATCGATCTTCAACCCCTTCGGGTAGCGCACCAGCACCAGCTGGTTCGGCGGCGGCGGCGGCACGTGGATGCACGCACCCGGGTACGGCACCAGGAAGAACAGCGTGCTGTTGCCCTTGGCATCGCTTTCCAGCGGCACGGGGTAGCCGCCCAGGCGGATGTCCTTGCCGTTCATGGCTGCCACGGTCTTGGTCGAGTACATCACCGCCGGCAGGCCCTTGCTCTGTTTCAGGCCCCCCTTGTCGGTAAAGGTGCCCATGGCTTCCGGTGAGTTATGGTCGATTTCGGGCATTTGCTCGAGCGCCTTCTGGTCCGACTTGGGCATCAACTCCAGCCAGTCGGTTTCAGGCAGTTCGGCATGGGCCAGGGCGCTGGCCAACAGCAGGGGGACAAGGAAAAAGGCACGCATGGAAATGCTCGGCAACTCGGAAGAATTGCCGGGCATTCTAACCAGTATTCAGCGTTTCTTGATGAATCCGTAGATCACCAGAAGGACCACGGCACCGACCAGCGCACCAAAGAAGCCCGCTGCCTGCCCGGCCTGGTAGATGCCCAGCGCCTGGCCGCCGTAGGTGGCCAGCAGGGAGCCGGCAATACCCAGCAGGATGGTCATGATCCAGCCCATGCTGTCGTCGCCCGGTTTGATGAAGCGGGCCAGCAGGCCGACGATGAGGCCGATGAAGATGGTTCCAATGATGCCCATGGCAATCCCTCTGCAGTTCGAAGATGGAACAAGCCAAAGCCTAGACAGCGCTTTGGCTTGTTGCCATTTTCAGAGGGCAAGCCGGTGGTAGAAGTTCGATCAGTTGCTGATCAGGGCTTCTACTTCGGCAATCTTGCGCTCGAGGGTAGCCATGTCGTGGCAGCGCAGGGTGGCGTGGCCAACCTTGCGGCCGACCTTGAAGGCCTTGCCGTAGTGGTGCAGGTGGCAGTCACCGATGGCGACCACTTTATCTACAGCCGGCACTTCGCCAATGAAGTTGAGCATCGCACTCTCGCCCACCTTGGCAGTCGAGCCCAGCGGCAGGCCGGCAACGGCGCGCAGGTGGTTCTCGAACTGGCTGCATTCGGCGCCTTCGATGGTCCAGTGCCCGGAGTTGTGCACGCGCGGGGCGATTTCGTTGGCCTTGAGGCCACCGTCGACTTCGAAGAACTCGAAGGCCATCACACCTACATAGTCCAGTTTTTGCAGCACGCGGCCCACATAGTCTTCGGCCAGAGCCTGCAGCGGGTGCGCCTGGCTGGCCACCGAAAGGCGCAGGATGCCGCTTTCGTGGGTGTTGTGCACCAGCGGGTAGAAGCGGGTTTCGCCATCGCGGGCACGCACGGCCACCAGCGACACTTCGCCGGTGAACGGCACGAAACCTTCCAGCAGGCACGGCACGCTGCCCAGCTCGGCGAAGGTGCCTACCACGTCTTCAGGCGTGCGCAGTACCTTCTGGCCCTTGCCGTCGTAACCCAGGGTGCGGGTTTTCAGCACGGCCGGCAGGCCGATGCTGGCCACTGCGGCGTCCAGGTCTGCCTGCGAGAGGATGTCGGCGAAGGCCGGGGTCGGGATACCCAGGTCGCGGAACATGCTTTTTTCGAACAGGCGGTCGCGGGCGATGCGCAGCGCTTCGGCGCTTGGGTAAACCGGCACGAACTGCGAGAGGAAGGCCACGGTCTCGGCCGGGACGCTTTCGAACTCGAAGGTGACCAGGTCGACTTCATCGGCCAGCTGGCGCAGGTGATCCTGGTCGCCATAGTCGGCACGCAGGTGCTCGCCCAGGGGCGCGGCGCAAGCGTCCGGCGCCGGGTCGAGGAAGGCGAAGTTCATGCCCAGCGGGGTGCCCGCCAGGGCCAGCATGCGGCCCAGCTGGCCGCCACCGATTACACCGATCTTCATGGGTTGAGCCTCAAGCCTGGCGCGGGTCTGGGTTGTCCAGCACGGTGTCGGTCTGTTCCGTGCGGAACTGCTTCAACGCCGCGTGGAACTGCGGGTACTTGGCGCCCAGGATGCTGGCCGACAGCAGTGCAGCGTTGACGGCACCGGCACGGCCGATGGCCAGGGTGGCAACCGGTACGCCGGCTGGCATCTGCACGATCGACAGCAGCGAATCGACGCCCGACAGCATCGACGACTGGACGGGTACGCCCAGCACTGGCAGGTGGGTCTTGGCGGCGCACATGCCTGGCAGGTGGGCTGCGCCACCGGCACCGGCGATGATCACCTCGATGCCACGGCCTTCGGCCTCCTCGGCATACTGGAACAGCAGATCCGGGGTGCGGTGGGCGGAAACCACCTTCACTTCGTAGGGAATGCCGAGTTTTTCCAGCATATCGGCGGTGTGGCTAAGGGTGGACCAATCGGACTTGGAGCCCATGATCACGCCAACCAGTGCACTCATCGTCGAGCCTCTTCGCTTGTGCGCCCTTGGGCGCGTCAAAAAACAACAAGCCACGCGGGACGACCGGCGTGGCTTGTTTGCTGATCAGGACCGGACGCATCCGGTCGAAAGGCCGCGCAGTATACCGTAAGGTGGTGCGTTTAAGGCACCCCGGCGACCAACTGTCGCCCCTTATTTTTCGGGGCTTTGGCTGACTTTTGGGTCAACCGCGGCCGCACCTTCCAGCTTGCGCCACAACAGCCGTACGTTGGCCTTGCGTACCAGGGCGCAGCGGTACAGGCGGATCTCCAGCGGCACATGCCACTGGCTGCCGCCGCAGATGGCCAGTTCGCCTCGCTCCAGCTCACCGCGCATCGACAGGCGCGGCACCCAGGCGATGCCCATGCCTTCCAGCGCCATGCTCTTGAGACTGTCGGCCATGGCGGTTTCGTAGACGGTGGTATAGCGCAGGTTACGCTGGCGCAGCAGCAAATTGACCGAACGCCCCAGGAACGCGCCTGCGGTATAGGCCAGCAGCGGCACGCTGCCCTCGCCTTCCAGGTCGAACAACGGCTTGCCTTCGGCGTCCACGGCGCACACCGGCAACATTTCGGTGGTGCCCATGTGCAGCGACGGGAAAATCTCGGCATCCATCTGCAAGGCCGCGTCCGGGTCATAGAACGCCAGCATCAGGTCGCAGCCCCCTTCGCGTAATGCATGCACGGCATCTCCGACGTTAGTCGCAACCAGGCGGGTGGCGATGTTCAAACCGTCGTTGCGCAACTGGGCCACCCAGCGGGGGAAAAAGCCCGATGCAAGGGAGTGCGCCGCCGCCACCTGGACGACCTCGCCCTGCCCACCTTCAAGGTGATGCAAATGGCGGAGAATTTCGCTCAACTGGTCGACAACCGTACGCGCCGTGACAAGAAAAAGCTGCCCGGCCTCAGTCAGTTCGATCGGTGTGCGGGAACGATTCACCAACTGCAGGCCCAACGCTGCCTCCAGGCTCCGAATGCGTCGGCTGAAGGCCGGTTGGGTCACGAAACGCCGCTCTGCAGCCTGGGAAAAACTGCGGGTGGCAGCCAGCGCGCTGAAATCTTCCAGCCATTTGCTTTCAAGGTTCACGAAGCACATCTCCCGGCATGCACCAAAATGGAACACGCTCGAATGTCAATTGGCGTCACATGAAACACTATGCCGTTTGTGCATAGGTTAGCGTGCAACAGCATTGGCCGCAAAATCACCTTCAGGCCTAGGATTGGCGCCATTCCGGCATGTGCCGGGTCAAAATCGAGATGATATACATCATGTCCTCCGCTGCATCGTTCCGCGTCGAAAAAGATCTGTTGGGTACCCTTGAAGTTCCTGCTGATGCCTACTACGGCATCCAGACCCTGCGCGCTGCCAACAACTTCCACCTCTCCGGCGTTCCGCTGTCGCACTACCCGAAACTGGTAGTCGGCCTGGCGATGGTCAAGCAGGCAGCTGCTGACGCCAACCGTGAGCTGGGGCACCTGAGCGATGCCAAGCACGCCGCGATCAGCGCAGCCTGCGCACGACTGATCAAGGGCGACTACCACGAGCAGTTCGTGGTGGACATGATTCAAGGCGGTGCTGGTACTTCCACCAACATGAACGCCAACGAAGTCATCGCCAACATCGCGCTGGAGGCCATGGGCCACCAGAAGGGTGAGTACCAGTACCTGCACCCGAACAACGATGTGAACATGGCGCAGTCGACCAACGACGCCTACCCGACCGCTATCCGTCTGGGCCTGCTGCTGGGTCACGACGCGCTGCTGGCCAGCCTCGACAGCCTGATCCAGGCCTTCGCTGCCAAGGGTAAAGAATTCGACCACGTACTGAAGATGGGCCGTACCCAGCTGCAGGACGCCGTGCCGATGACCCTGGGCCAGGAATTCCGCGCCTTCGCCACCACCATGACCGAAGACCTGCAGCGCCTGCGCTCGCTGGCTCCGGAACTGCTGACCGAAATCAACCTGGGTGGTACTGCCATCGGTACCGGCATCAACGCCGACCCTGGCTACCAGGCCCTGGCCGTGCAGCGCCTGGCAATCATCAGCGGCCAGCCGCTGGTGCCGGCTGCCGACCTGATCGAAGCCACTTCCGACATGGGCGCCTTCGTGCTGTTCTCCGGCATGCTCAAGCGTACCGCCGTCAAGCTGTCGAAGATCTGCAACGACCTGCGCCTGCTGTCCAGCGGCCCGCGCACCGGCATCAACGAGATCAACCTGCCAGCACGTCAGCCAGGCAGCTCGATCATGCCAGGCAAGGTCAACCCGGTTATCCCGGAAGCCGTCAACCAGGTGGCCTTCGCCATCATGGGCAACGACCTGGCCCTGACCGTCGCCGCCGAAGGTGGCCAGCTGCAGCTGAACGTGATGGAGCCGCTGATCGCCTACAAGATCTTCGACTCGATCCGCCTGCTGCAACGCGCCATGGACATGCTGCGCGAACACTGCATCGTCGGCATCACCGCCAACGAACAGCGCTGCCGTGAGCTGGTCGAGCACTCGATCGGCCTGGTCACCGCCCTGAACCCGTACATCGGCTACGAAAACGCCACCCGTATCGCCCGCGTTGCCCTGGAAACAGGCCGTGGCGTACTGGAACTGGTGCGCGAAGAGAAGCTGCTGGACGAAGAGATGCTCAACGACATCCTGCGTCCGGAAAACATGATCGCTCCCCGCCTGGTTCCGCTGAAGGCGTAACCCGGCTGCTGCAAACAGTCTCACCAGGTTAAGGGACTAGACACCTCTCAACCTTTCAAGGCCCGAGCCTATGCTTCGGGCCTTTTTTTTGCCCGCAAAACAGGCGGCGCGCAGACCGCTTGCCGATATCGGCACACTACTTGCTCGATAATGCGTCCCAGCCCAACGGGATTACCCAGCATGCTGCACAGCCACCTCACCACCCTCAACGCGGTTTCGCTGATCCTCAACGTCTTCCAGGCAGACGGTTGCGAGGCATCAGCGCTGCTGGCCGGCAGCGGCATTGGCCCGTCAGACCTGGGGCATGCCGATGCGCGCATCACCACCCAGCAGGAACTGCAGGTGTGCGCCAACGCTGTGGCCCGGCGCGAGGACATCGGCCTTGAACTGGGCCGGCGCATGCATGTGTCGTGCTACGGCATGCTCGGTTACGCATTGCTCTCCAGTGCCACTTTGGGTGACGCCTTGCGCCTGGCGCTGGCATATCCGGCACTGCTGGGAACAGTGTTCAAGCTACGTTTGATCGAGGACGGCCAGCGGGTCTGGTTAAGTGCCAGCGACTACCACGACAGCCCGGCGCTGAGCGCATTCAACGCGGAGTTCTGCCTGGTGTCGCTGAAAGTCATCTGCGACGACTTGCTTGGGCGCCCACTGCCTCTGCTAGGCGCCCGTTTCGAACACTCACGGCCCGGTTACCACGCGCTCTATGCCGGTGCATTCCAGTCCCCGGTGGGTTTCGACGCTCAGGACAATGCCTTGGCTTTTGAACGGCGCTGGCTGGACATGCCGCTGCCGCTGGCCGACTCGATTACCCACAAGGCCATGAGCGAACGCTGCCGGCGCCTGAACCTGGAGTTCACGGGCCGGCAGGCCTGGCTGGGGCGGATTCGTCAGCTGCTGGCACAGCAACTGGACGCCGCGCCTGGGCTGGAAGGGTTGGCGCGGCAGATGAATTGCTCGTCGCGCACCCTGCGCCGGCATTTGCAGGCGTTGGGCAGCAGTTATCAACAGTTGCTGGATGAACTGAGGTTCGAGCGGGCCAAGCAGTTGCTGGCTGATGAACAGATGCCGATCTATCGCATTGCGGAAACCTTGGGGTTCAGCGAGACCGCCAGTTTTCGGCATGCGTTCCAGCGTTGGAGTGGTGTAGCGCCCAGCCACTTCCGCGGTTGACCAGCGCCGGCCAAAGAGCTTGGCCACATCGATCCCCTTTTGGCCGTTTGCGTCGTTCTCCGCTACTGAGCTGCCCATGACAATGGACCCACGCCAGTATCCAACGGAGAACAACAATGCTGACGATCTATTCCGATGATCACCGCCTGCACCACGGCCGCTGCGAGCTGATCGACGGCAAGCTGATGCCCTGCTTCGAAATGCCTTCGCGCGCTGACCATGTGCTCGACCAGGTAAAAAAACGCAACCTTGGCGACATCCAGGGCCCTACCGACTTCGGCCGCGCGCCGTTGCTGCGCATCCACAGCGCCGACTATCTCGACTTCTTCGAAGGCGCCTGGGCGCGCTGGGCCGCACTGGGCCAGGAAGGCGACCTGCTGCCGTTCACCTGGCCTGCTCGCACCTTGCGCCAGGTAAAACCCACCGGCCTGCATGGCGAGTTGGGCTACTACAGCTTCGATGCCGGCGCGCCGATCACCGCCGGTACCTGGCAGGCCGCCTACAGCGCCGCCCAGGTCGCCCTCACGGCCCAGGCGGCAATCCAGCAGGGCGCCCATTCGGCCTTTGCCCTGTGCCGCCCACCGGGGCACCACGCCGCCGGCGAAGTCATGGGCGGTTATTGCTACCTGAACAACGCCGCCATCGCCGCCCAGGCCTTCCTGGACCAAGGCAAGCGCAAGGTCGCCATCCTCGACGTCGACTACCACCACGGCAACGGCACCCAGGACATCTTCTACAGCCGCGACGACGTGTACTTCGCTTCGATCCATGGCGACCCGCAGGACGAATTCCCGTTCTTCCTGGGCTATGCCGACGAAACCGGCGAAGGTGCCGGTGAGGGCTGCAACATCAACTACCCGCTTCCGGCCGGCAGCGACTGGGCGGCCTGGAGCGCAGCCCTGGAGGATGCCTGCCAGCGCATTGCCCGCTATGACGCCGACGTACTGGTGATTTCGCTGGGTGTGGACACCTTCAAGGACGACCCGATCTCGCAGTTCAAGCTGGACAGCCCGGACTACCTGGAAATGGGCAAACGTATCGGCCAGCTCGGCAAGCCGACCCTGTTCGTGATGGAGGGCGGCTACGCTGTGGAAGAAATCGGTATCAACGCGGTCAATGTGCTGGAAGGCTTCCAGCGCGCCCAGCCAGGAGCCCGGTAATGGTCCGACTCAAGCGTCTGCTCGCCCCGTTCATCGCTGCCACCTTGTTCACCGGTGCCCTGCACGCTCAAGCCGAGCAGCGCACGCTGCGTGTGTATAACTGGTTCGACTACATCACCCCGCAGACCTTGACCGATTTCAAGCAGGACAGCGGGGTCAAGCTGATCTACGACATCTTCGACACCAACGAGGCGCTGGAGGCCAAGCTGCTCACCGGCAACTCCGGCTATGACGTGGTGGTGCCGTCCAACGTGTTCCTCGCCAAGCAGATCGAAGCCGGGGTGTTTCAGCCGCTGGACCGCAGCAAACTGCCGAACTGGCAACACCTGGACCCGGCGCTGATGAAGCTGATCGAGGCCAACGACCCGGGTAACAAGTACGCGGTGCCCTACATGTACGGCACCGTGCTGATCGGCTTCAACCCGGCCAAGGTCAAGGCAGTGCTCGGCGACAACGCCCCGGTGGACAGCTGGGACCTGATCTTCAAGGAAGAGAACATCGCCAAGCTCAAGCAGTGCGGCGTGGCGCTGCTCGATTCGCCTTCAGAGATTCTGCCGCTGGCCCTGCAGTACCTGGGCTTGCCGCCGAACAGCGACAAACCGGCCGACTACAAGAAGGCCGAAGCGTTGATGCTGAAGATCCGCCCACACATCACCTACTTCCACTCTTCGAAGTACATGGCAGACATCGCCAATGGCGACATCTGCGTGGCGGTGGGCTACAGCGGCAGTTTCTCGCAGGCCGCCAACCGGGCGCGCGATGCCAAGAACGGCGTGGTGGTAGACATGCGCCTGCCCAAGGAAGGCGCGCCGATCTGGTTCGATATGCTGGCGATTCCAAAGAATGCGGCCAACCCGGAAGATGCCCACACGTTCATCAATTACTTGCTACGGCCTGAGGTGATTGCGCCGATCAGCGACTTTGTCGGTTACCCGAACCCGAACAAGGATGCGACTGAAAAGGTGAGTCCGGCGATTCGCAACAACCCTAACCTGTATCCGACAGCGGAGGCGATGGCCAAGCTTTATACCCTCAAGCCCTTGGCGCGGGACGCAGAGCGGGCCAGAACCCGGGCCTGGACGCGGATCAAATCCGGCACTTGATGTAGAGTCGGGGGCTGCTTTGCAGCCCCCATTCACTTTCTCCAGGCCTTGCGCAATTTCATCAAGGCTTCGGCGATCTCCCCCTCCGGCACCGCCGCAAACCCCAACACCAGCCCTGCCCGCTTATCCACAGGCACGTCGCTGTCCGACAGCCAGAAATTGCTCAGGGGCGTCACCTCTACCCCCACTGCTTCTGCCTTTGCCACCAGTTCCTGCTCCCGCGCAAAGTTATCCACATCCACCTTCACATGCAGCCCGGCCGCCACTTCCGGCATCTCGCCCAACCCGGGAATATCCACAGGCCAGCCAGCTTTGAGTACGTTACGTCGACTCAAAGCGGCCTTGCGCATACGGCGGATATGCCGCTGGAAATGCCCGCGTGCCATGAATTCGGCCATCACGCACTGGCTGCTGACTTCCGAATGCCGCACGGCCAACGCCTTGCCCTGACTGAATCCCTGCACCAGTTGCGGCGGCAGCACCAGGTAACCCAGGCGCAACGCGGGGAACGCAATCTTGCCGAAGGTGCCGACGTACAGCACCCGACCGTGCCGGTCGAGCGCCGCCAACGGGGCCAAGGGCGCACCGCTGTAGCGGTACTCGCCGTCATAGTCGTCCTCGATGATCCAGCCGTCGTTGCGTTCGGCCCACGCCAGCACCGCCAGGCGCCGTGCCAGGCTCATGGTGACCCCGGTCGGGTATTGATGGGCCGGCGTGACATATGCCAGCCGGCAGTTCGCCTGCCGACCGAGCAGGCGGCAGTCCATGCCCTCTTCGTCCACAGGCACGCCATGCAACGTGGCGCCAGCCAGCGCAAAGGCATGCCCGGCTGCACGGTAGCCGGGGTTTTCCACAGCCACACCGTCACCCGGCTGTAACAACAGCTGTGCACAAAGGCTGATGGCTTGCTGTGCACCACTGGTGATCACAATTTGTTCAGCTATACAACTCAGCCCACGCGAACGGCGCAAGTAGGCCGCGATCAACTCGCGCAAAGCCGGCTCGCCTGGCGGGTCACCGTAACCCAGCTGCGCAGGGGATGGTTTACGCCAAAAACCCGCCTGCAGCTTGGCCCAGACGTCAAAAGGGAACAAGTCGAATGCCGGAATGCCGACCCGAAAAGCACGGGGCGCACCACTTCTTGGGGAAGGTAAGTGGTTACTTTTCAGGCGCTGTAAAGGCGCTGATAAATGCCGCTCGCTGGATAAATCCTCAGTGTTTTCTGCGGGAAATGTGGATAACCCTGTTGATAAACCCCGGGATAACCCTGTGGATATTTGTGTGGATATTTTTGGCAGCCGACTTACGTAAGTACCATCTCCAACTCGGCTTTCGATGTAGCCCTCGGCATACAGTTGGTCATAGGCGCGCACCACACTGTTGCGTGACAGCGCCAGCATGACGGCCAGGTCGCGAGTGGCTGGTAGCCGTGTACCACTGCTCAGGCGCCCATCCAGCACCCGCGCACGCAATGCCTGATACAGCTGCTGGCTCAGCCCACGGCGTCGATCAAGGGCGATCCCGGCAGGGTCGAATGGCAGTGTTAAGGGGCGCTCGCTCATGGCATTGGACCTATCGAATCAGGCAGTAATGGCTCTTACCCAGAACCAATAGCCTGCCTAGGATGGAGCCATTCGACAAGGACCAAGCCCTATGTACAACAGCAAGCCGCATCAGGAACACGACCTCGGCCGCCTGCACCAGCACATGCTCGACACCCGCCTGGCTGTCCTGGTCAGCCACGGCGATCAGGGGCTGCTGGCCACGCACCTGCCCGTGCTGGTCGATACCACCGAAGGCGAATTCGGTACTGTCTATGCGCACCTGGCCCGGGCCAACCGCCAATGGCAGGACCTGGCACAGGGTGTCGAAGCCTTGCTGGTATTCCCCGGCGCCGATGCCTATGTCAGCCCCGGCTACTATCCGAGCAAGGCTGATAACCCCAAAGTCGTGCCTACCTGGAACTATCTGGCCGTACACGCCTATGGCACAGCCGAGGTGATCCACGACGCGGAGCCGCTGCTGGCGATCGTCAGCCGCCTGACCGACCGCCATGAACAGGGCCGCAGTGAACCGTGGAAAGTCACTGACGCCCCTGCCGACTACCTCGATGGCATGCTCCGCGCCATCGTCGGCATCCGCCTGCCCGTCGCCCGTCTGCAAGGGGCACGCAAGCTCAGCCAGAACCGTTCCGATCAAGACATCGCTGGCGTGCGCGAAGGCCTGAGCGCCAGCGCCGATCAGCTGGACAACCAACTCGCGGCGCACATGCGCCAACTCTGAAGGAATAGCCCCATGTCTAGCGTTACCCTGCGCCCTGTCACTGCCCAAGATCACGCGGCCTGGCTCGCCCTGTGGCAGGCCTACCTGCACTTCTACGAAACCGAACTGGCCGATGAAGTCAGCCTGAGCACCTGGCAACGCCTGCTCGATCCGAAGGAGCCCACCCATTCGGCACTGGCCTGGGTCGATGGCAAGGCGGTGGGCATGGTCAACTTCATCTACCATCGTACCAATTGGAGTATCGGGAACGCCTGCTACCTGCAGGACTTGTACGTGAACGGCACGCAGCGTGGCCTGGGCATTGGCCGCCAGCTTATCGAGTACGTCTACACCACTGCCAAGGCTGACAACTGCAGCAAAGTGCACTGGCTGACCCACGAGACCAACGCCACCGCCATCAGCCTGTATCAACAGGTTGCCGAGCGCTCGGGCTTCATCCAATTCCGCAAAGAGTTCTAAGCCGAACATGACCGACGCATTGAACTGGAAACCCGCCGCAACGCCCCAGGCCCAGCCCATTGAAGGCCGCTTCATCCGCCTGGAAAAACTCGACCCCACGCGCCATGGCGACGACCTTTGGGACGTGCTGCAAGGCCCGGCATCCGACCCGGTGCTATGGGACTACCTGCCTTATGGGCCGTTCAACGAGCGTGCCGCCTTCGACCGCTGGCTGGAGGGCAACGCCGCAGGCCGCGATCCGCTGTTCTACACCGTCATCGACCGCCCCAGCGGCCAGGCCCAGGGCATTCTCAGCCTGATGTCGATCGTGCCCGACCACGGTCGCATCGAAATCGGCCATATCGCCTTCGGCGCCGCCATGCAGCGCACACCCAAAGGAACCGAGGCGGTGTACCTGCTGGGCAAACTGGGCTTCGAACTGGGCAACCGCCGGCTGGAGTGGAAGTGCAACAACGCCAACGCCCGCTCCAAGCGGGCGGCGGAGCGGTTTGGCTTCACTTACGAAGGCGTGTTCCGCAAGCACTTGGTGGTGAAGGACCATAACCGCGATACGGCCTGGTATTCGATTACCGATGAAGAGTGGCCGGCGGTGGCTGCCGGGTTCGAACGGTGGCTGGGAGAGGAAAACCAGCAGCCTGATGGGCAACTACAGACACTTGAGGCATGCCGCAAAGGCTGAATATTGCCGGCGATTGGGCCATCAAATACAGCACAAAAAAAGGGGAGCATCCGCTCCCCAGAGGTAAACCGCTTGTAGATGCGGGCTTAAATCAGCCCTCGATCTCGATCAGGATTTCACCCGGCGTTACACGGTCGCCCTTGGCCACATGGATGGCGACGACCTTGCCGGCGATGGCCGCCTGCACTTCGGTTTCCATCTTCATGGCTTCGGTGATCAGCACGGCCTGGCCGGCCTTGACCATGTCGCCTTCCTTGACCAGCACATCGACGATGTTGCCTGGCATGGTGGTGCTGACGTGGCCTGGGTCGGTGGCTTGCTTGCGCTTGCTGCCGCCGCCGCCAACGAACTCGTTCAGTGGCTCGAACACCACTTCTTCCGGCATGCCGTCGATCGACAGGTAGAAGTGACGCTTGCCTTCGGCCTTCACGCCTACGCCGGTGATATCGACGCGGTAGGTTTCGCCGTGCACGTCGATGACGAACTCGGTCGGTACACCTTCCCCGCCCGGGGCAGCCACGGCGCCGGCTTCCGGAATCGGCAGCAGGGCTTCTGGCGTCAAGGTGCCGGCTTCGCGTTCTTCGAGGAACTTGCGGCCAATGTCCGGGAACATGGCGAACGTCAGCACGTCTTCTTCACAACGAGCCAGGGCGCCGATGTCGGCACGCAGCTTGGCCATTTCCGGCTTGAGCAGGTCGGCCGGGCGTACGTCGATCACTTCTTCGCTGCCGATTGCCTGGCGGCGCAGCTGCTCGTTGACCACGCCCGGGGCCTTGCCGTAACCGCCTTGCAGGTACAGCTTCACCTCGTTGGTGATGGTCTTGTAGCGCTCGCCAGCCAACACGTTGAAGAATGCCTGGGTGCCAACGATCTGCGAGGTCGGGGTTACCAGCGGCGGGAAGCCAAGGTCTTCACGTACACGCGGGATCTCGGCCAGCACTTCGTTCATACGGTTAAGCGCGCCCTGCTCTTTCAGCTGGTTGGCCAGGTTGGAGATCATGCCGCCCGGCACCTGGTTGACCTGCACGCGGGTGTCCACGGCGGTGAACTCGCTTTCGAACTGGTGGTACTTCTTGCGCACGGCGTAGAAGTACAGGCCGATTTCCTGCAGCAGCTCCAGGTCCAGGCCGGTGTCGAATTCACTGCCTTTGAGTGCAGCAACCATCGACTCGGTGCCTGGGTGGCTGGTGCCCCAGGCGAAGCTGGAGATGGCGGTGTCGATGTGGTCGGCGCCGTTCTCAACCGCTTTCAGCTGGCACATGGCGGCCAGGCCGGCAGTGTCGTGGGAGTGGATGAATACCGGCAGGGATTGCTCGGCCTTCAGCGCCCTGACCAGCTCGCCGGTAGCGAACGGCGTCAGCAGGCCGGCCATGTCCTTGATCGCGATCGAATCGCAACCCATGGCTTCCATCTGTTTGGCCTGGGCTACAAAGGCGTCGATGGTGTGCACGGGGCTGACGGTGTAGGCGATGGTGCCCTGGGCGTGTTTGCCAGCGGCCTTGACCGCTTCAATGGCCACGCGCAGGTTACGCACGTCGTTCATGGCGTCGAAGATACGGAACACGTCGATGCCATTGACCGCTGCCTTGGCGACGAAGGCCTTGACCACGTCGTCGCTGTAATGGCGGTAGCCCAGCAGGTTCTGGCCGCGCAGCAGCATTTGCAGGCGGGTGTTGGGCAGCGCGGCACGCAGCTTGCGCAGGCGCTCCCACGGGTCTTCTTTCAGGAAGCGCACGCAGGCGTCGAAGGTGGCGCCACCCCAGACTTCCAGCGACCAGTAGCCGACTTTGTCGAGCTTGTCGCAGATCGGCAGCATGTCTTCGGTGCGCATGCGGGTGGCCAGCAAGGACTGGTGGGCGTCGCGCAGGATCGTGTCGGTAACGTGGATTTTCTTGGACATTATGGGGTTCCTCACAGGCCTGCGTGGGCGGCGATGGCGGCGGCGATGGCCAGGGCCAGCTCTTCGGGTTTGCGCTTGATCGAGTAGTTGGTCAGTTCAGGGTGGCTTTCGACGAAGCTGGTATTGAACTGGCCGCTACGGAATTCCGGGTTGCGCAGGATTTCCTGGTAGTACGCGGCAGTGGTCTTCACCCCTTGTACGCGCATGTCGTCCAGGGCCCGCAGGCCGCGGTCCATGGCTTCTTCCCAGGTCAACGCCCACACCACCAGCTTCAGGCACATGGAGTCGTAGAACGGCGGAATGGTGTAGCCGGTATAGATTGCCGTGTCGGTACGCACGCCCGGGCCGCCGGGGGCGTAGTAACGGGTGATCTTGCCGAAGCTGGGCAGGAAGTTGTTTTTCGGGTCTTCGGCGTTGATGCGGAACTGCAGCGCGTATCCGCGGTGCTGGATATCTTCCTGCTTGACCGACAGCGGCAGGCCCGAAGCAATGCGGATCTGCTCACGGACGATGTCGATACCGGTGATTTCCTCGGTGATGGTGTGCTCCACCTGCACCCGGGTGTTCATTTCCATGAAGTACACCTCGCCATCGGCGAGCAGGAACTCCACGGTACCTGCGTTCTCGTAGTTCACGGCCTTGGCCGCACGCACCGCCAGGTCGCCGATGTAGGCGCGCTGCTCGGGGGTGAGCTGCGGGCTTGGGGCAATTTCGATGAGCTTCTGGTTACGGCGCTGGATCGAGCAGTCGCGCTCGAACAGGTGCACCACGTTGCCAAAGCTGTCACCAAGGATCTGCGCCTCGATGTGCTTGGGGTTGACGATGCACTTTTCCAGGAACACTTCGGCCGAGCCAAAGGCCTTGGTGGCCTCGGAAATGACCCGTGGGAAGTTCTGCTCCAGTTCTTCACGGCTGTTGCAGCGGCGGATACCACGGCCGCCACCACCGGAAGTGGCCTTGAGCATCACCGGGTAACCGATGCGGTCACCTTCGCTCAGGGCTTCATGAATATCGGCAACGTTGCCTTCGGTACCCGGGGTTACCGGCACACCGGCGGCGATCATGGTGCGGCGCGCTTCGGTCTTGTCGCCCATGCGGCGAATCACGTCGGCAGCCGGGCCGATGAACTTGATCCCGCGCTCTGCGCAGATCTCTGCCAGTTCGGCGTTTTCCGACAGGAAACCATAGCCTGGGTGCAGGGCATCGCAGCCGGTTTCCACAGCCAGGTTCACCAGCTTGCGCGGGTTCAGGTAGCCAGCCAGCGGCTCGGCACCAATGCTGTGTGCCTCATCGGCGCGCTTGACGTGCAAGGCGTGACGGTCGGCGTCGGAATAGATCGCTACCGAGCGAATGCCCATCTCGGCGCAGGCACGCACGATCCGAACTGCGATTTCACCTCGGTTGGCGATCAGGATTTTTTTTATCACTGGAGTCTTCCCAAAGCCGTAGGAACAGTCGAGCCGGTTCTACCGGTCGGCGCGTGACCAGACGTTGCTGGCCAGTCGCGTATTCACCCTAGCGCTGTAGGTCGATAAACAAAAATCAATATTTGTTAGAGGCTGTATTAGCAAAAGCTTATAGTTCGGTAACAAGGTGTTGCCGACGAGCCGAAAAAAATGCGTAAGTCCTTGATGCGTATGACTTTGCGTCAATTGCAGATCTTCAACGAGGTGTGCGATTTGCGCTCGTACAGCCGTGCGGCGGAGGAGATGGCGCTGACGCAACCCGCCGTTAGTCTACAGATCCGCCAGCTCGAAGAGCTGATCGGCCAGCCACTGTTCGAGTACGTGGGCAAGAAGCTGTACCTGACCGAGGCGGCCGAAGCCTTGCAACGCGCCAGCCGCGACATCTTCGGGCGGCTGGAGAGCCTGGACATGCAGCTGTCGGACATGCAGGGCTCACTGCAGGGGCAGTTGAAACTGGCGATCGAGTCCAGTGCCAAGTACTTCGTGCCACACCTGTTCGCCGCCTTCAAGCAGCGTCACCCGGAGGTCAACCTGACCCTGACGGTGGTCAACCGCGCCCAGGCCATTCGCCGCCTTTCGGATAACCGCGACGACCTGATCATCATGTCGATGGTGCCGCAGGACATGGGCCTGGAGTTTCTGCCGTTTCTCAACAACCCGATCGTGGCAGTGGCACCGCCCGAGCACCCGTTGTGCAAGCTGGAGCAGTTGCGCCTGCAGGACCTGGAGCCCCATACCCTGCTGGTCCGCGAGCAAGGTTCGGGCACGCGCAAGGCATGCGAGGAATACTTCAAGGACAAGCGCGTGCACTTCACCCAGACGCTGGAAGTGGCATCGGCCGATGCCCAACGCGAGTGCGTGATCGCCGGCCTGGGTATCGCCCTGCTGACCCGCCATGCAGTCAACCTGGAGCTGGCCACCGGTGTGCTGAAGGAGCTACCGGTGGAGGAACTGCCGCTGTACCGCAGCTGGTGCGTGGTGCAGTCCAAGGCCAAGCGGCAGTCGCCGGTGGCCTTGGCGTTTCTGGCGTTCATCCGCAGCGAACGTGCGTTGATCAGCGCGCTTGTTGAGCGTTTTTCGGGGAAGCTGCCGACGACGCCTGCCAGACCGTGAGCGCTTGCAGCTCGGGGTAGTCTGCCAGGTCGCGGAGCAATTGGCGTTGGTCGCAATAGACCTCGATCGCGCGGCGGTACTCCATACGGCGCTGATCCTTTTCCTGCTGCTTGCGAGCCTTGGCGTTGGGTTGGTAAGTACCTTCGTGGTCACGTGCCATTGCCTGTCTCCCAGATAGGATGCGGGAGTTTCAGACTGGCCTGAACTGTTTACCGTTTAGCTGTGGAACGGTGACAAAACAGTGAACTTTTACTGCCTGTGCCAGCGATAGGGCCAGCACAGGCAACGCAGATCAGTCGTCTGTAGCCTTGATCGACTTGGGCGACAAACGCAGGCTGCGCAAGCTGCGCTTCACACTTTTCAGGTGGTTGACCAGGCTCGGCCCGCGCGCCATCGCCACGCCCATGGCCAGCACGTCGATCACGACCAGGTGAGCGATACGCGAGGTCAGCGGCGTGTAGATTTCGGTGTCTTCATGCACGTCGATCGCCAGGTTGACCGTCGACAGCTCGGCAAGAGGTGTCTGGCTGGGGCACAGGGTAATCAGGTTGGCACCGCTCTCACGCACCAGGTTAGCGGTGATCAGCAAGTCCTTGGAGCGGCCCGACTGGGAAATGCACACCGCGACATCACCCGGCTTCAGGGTGACCGCCGACATCGCCTGCATGTGCGGGTCGGAATACGCGGCGGCGCTGAGCAGCAGGCGGAAGAACTTGTGCTGGGCATCGGCCGCCACCGCACCGGACGCGCCAAAGCCATAGAACTCCACACGTTGCGCCTGGGCCATAGCACTCACCGCCTGCTGCAGCGCCTGCGGGTCGAGGTGCTCACGCACCTCCATCAGGGTATGCAGGGTGGTGTCGAAGATCTTCAGGCTGTAGTCGGCAACCGAGTCGTCTTCATGGATAGCGAACTGCCCGAAACTGGCCCCCGCTGCCAGGCTCTGCGCCAGCTTCAGCTTCAAGTCCTGAAAGCCCGAGCAACCGATCGCCCGGCAGAACCGCACGATGGTCGGTTCGCTGATACCCACGCTGTGTGCCAGGTCGGCCATGGAGCTGTGCATGACGGCAGCCGGGTCGAGCAGCACGTGGTCGGCCACTTTGAGTTCCGATTTGCGCAGCAGGTGGCGCGATTGGGCGATATGTTGCAACAGATTCACAGGCTGGACTCGGTTATGATCGGCTGGCCGGGTTGTAGCTTTCTTGTAGTTATACTACATGGACGCCAACCCGCCCAGTTAAACGAACGTGGAGAGTGGCGGTTTGACTATTCCTTGCGACATTCTGGTCTTCGGCGGCACCGGCGATCTGGCCCTGCACAAGTTGCTTCCGGCGCTCTACCACCTGTTTCGCGAGGCCCGTCTTGACCCTGCCGTGCGGATCATCGCGCTGGCGCGCCGCAACTTGCCACGTAACGATTATCTCAAGCTCGCCGAACGCCATTGCCGGGCACAGATCGCCCGCAACGACTTCGAAGAAGAGGTCTGGCAGCGGTTTTCCGCGCGGATCGACTATTTCGCCATGGATGCTTCGCAAAGCGCCGACTTCGGCCGCCTGGCGCGCTACCTGGGCGAACCAGGCGGCTTGACGCGCATCTTCTACCTGGCCACCGCCCCCAACCTGTTCGTACCGATTGCCAAACACCTGCATAACGCCGGCCTGGCCGACGCCGAGGCGCGCATCGTGCTGGAAAAGCCGATCGGCCACTCGCTGGAATCGGCTACCGCCATCAACGAAGCGATTGGCGCAGTGCTGGAGGAAACCCAGGTATTTCGCATCGACCACTACCTGGGCAAGGAAACCGTGCAGAACCTGATGGCCCTGCGCTTCGCCAATGCCCTGCTGGAGCCGGTGTGGCGCAACAATCAGGTCGACCACGTACAGATCAGCGTTTGCGAGACGCTGGGTGTAGAGAACCGCGGCGCCTACTACGACCGCGCCGGGGCCATCCGCGACATGCTGCAGAACCACCTGCTGCAGCTGCTGTGCCTGGTAGCCATGGAGCCCCCCGCCCAGTTCGAGGCCGAAGCGGTACGCGACGAAAAAGTGAAGATCCTGCGCGCCCTCAAGCCGATCACCGGCCAGGATGTGCAGGACAAGACCGTGCGCGGCCAGTATGGCGCCGGGCACATCGGCGGCCAGGAAGTGCCGGCCTACTACTTCGAAAAGGATGTCGACAACGACAGCGACACCGAAACCTTCATTGCCCTCGAAGCCCACATCGACAATTGGCGCTGGGCGGGCGTGCCTTTCTATCTGCGCACCGGCAAGCGCATGGCACGGCGCTCGTCGCAAATCGTCATTCAGTTCAAACCGGTACCCCACGAGCTGTTCAACGGCGGCCAGGTCAACCAGTTACTGATCCAGCTGCAACCGGAGGAACGCATCAGCCTGCGCATGATGACCAAAAGCCCGGGCAAGGGCATGCGCCTGGAACCGGTCGACCTGGACCTGAACCTGGCCCAGGTGTTCAGCCAGACCCGCCGCTGGGAAGCCTACGAACGCCTGCTGCTGGATGTACTGGAGGGCGACTCGACGCTGTTCATGCGCCGCGATGAAGTGGAAGCAGCCTGGGCCTGGACCGACCCGATCATCAAGGGTTGCGAAGAGCACTTTCAGGCGCCACGCCCTTATCCGGCGGGCAGTAACGGGCCAGAGCAAGCCAACAGCCTGCTGGCGCGTCATGGCAGGCACTGGCATGGCTGACCTACTGTCATCGGGTCGATGAACGGCCATGCGCCAAGGTGAACATTTATACAGTAGAGGTTTGCCCCATTTCCTGCCGCGCCCTAGAATGGCCCGATGCACACAGACGACCTCTCCCTCCTGCTGAATTCCCTCAACGATGCCCAACGCCAGGCCGTAGCGGCCACGCTTGGGCGTCAACTGGTGCTTGCCGGCGCCGGTTCCGGTAAAACCCGCGTGCTGGTGCACCGCATCGCCTGGCTGATCCAGGTGGAGCAGGCATCGCCGCACTCGATCCTGTCGGTGACCTTCACCAACAAGGCTGCAGCCGAAATGCGCCAGCGGATCGAGCAACTGCTGGGGATCAACCCGGCAGGCATGTGGGTCGGCACCTTCCACGGCCTGGCCCATCGCTTGCTGCGGGCCCACTGGCAGGAAGCGCGGCTGGTGCAGAACTTCCAGATTCTCGACAGTGACGACCAGCAGCGCCTGATCAAGCGGGTGATGCGCGAGCTGGGCCTGGACGAACAGAAATGGCCGGCACGCCAGGCACAGTGGTTCATCAACGGGCAGAAGGACGAAGGCCTGCGCCCGCAGCATATCCAGGCCGGTGGCGACCTGTTCCTGGCGACCATGCGTGACGTCTATACCGCCTACGAGCAGGCGTGTGAGCGTGCCGGGGTCATCGACTTCTCCGAGCTGCTGCTGCGCGCCCTGGACCTGTGGCGCGACCACCCGGGCCTGCTGGAGCATTACCAGCGGCGCTTCCAGCATGTGCTGGTCGACGAGTTCCAGGACACCAACGCCGTGCAGTACGCCTGGCTGCGCCTGTTGGCACGCGGCGGCGCCAGCCTGATGGCGGTGGGCGACGACGACCAGTCGATCTACGGCTGGCGCGGTGCCAAGATCGAAAACATTCACCAGTACACCGCCGACTTCCCAGACGCCGAAATGATCCGCCTGGAGCAGAACTACCGCTCCACCGGTGGCATCCTCAAGGCCGCCAACGCCCTGATCGCCAACAACAGCGGGCGCCTGGGCAAAGAGCTGTGGACCGACATGGGCGAAGGCGAACCGCTGACCCTGTACGCGGCCTACAACGAGCACGACGAAGCGCGCTACGTGGTGGAAACCATCGAGAGCCTGGTCAAGCAGGGCAATGCGCGCAACGAAATCGCCATCCTGTACCGCTCCAACGCCCAGTCGCGCGTGCTGGAAGAAGCCCTGCTGCGCGAGCGCATTCCCTACCGTATCTATGGCGGCCAACGCTTCTTCGAACGCGCTGAAATCAAGAACGCCATGGCTTACCTGCGGCTGATCGAAGGGCGCGGCAACGATGCTGCCCTGGAGCGGGTAATCAACGTGCCGCCACGCGGCATTGGCGAGAAAACCGTCGAAGCCATCCGCGAGCACGCCCGCCACAGCCAGGCATCGATGTGGGACGCCATGTGCCAGCTGCTCGCCGCCAAGGCCCTCAAAGGCCGCGCCGCCAGTGCGCTGGGGGCTTTCATCGAGCTGATCGAGGGGTTGGCAGCCAAGGTCGTGGACATGCCGCTGCATACCATGACCCAGACCACCATCGAGCAATCCGGGCTGATCATCTATCACCAGGAAGAAAAAGGTGAAAAGGGCCAGGCACGGGTAGAAAACCTTGAGGAACTGGTCAGCGCGGCGCGCAACTTCGAATCCACCGACGAAGACGCCGACCTTTCGCCATTGTCGGCCTTCCTTGGCCATGCCTCGCTCGAAGCCGGCGATGCCCAGGCCGACGAGCACGAAGACAGCATCCAGCTGATGACCCTGCACAGCGCCAAGGGCCTGGAGTTCCCTTACGTGTTCCTGGTGGGCATGGAAGAAGGCCTGTTCCCGCACAAGATGAGCCTGGAAGAACCCGGCCGCCTCGAAGAGGAACGCCGCCTGGCCTATGTGGGAATTACCCGCGCCATGCGCCAACTGGTCATGACCTACGCTGAAACACGTCGCCTGTATGGCAGCGAGACCTACAACAAGGTGTCGCGTTTCGTACGTGAAATTCCGGCGGGCCTGATCCAGGAAGTGCGGCTGTCCAACAGCGTCAGCCGCCCGTTCGGTGGGGTCAAGACGGCCACCAACAGCAACCTGTTCGCCAATGCCAGCATTCCGCAGACCGCGTTCAACCTGGGCCAGCGTGTACAACATGCGGTATTCGGGGAAGGCGTGATCCTCAACTTCGAGGGTTCCGGCGCGCAGGCGCGGGTACAGGTGAACTTTGCCGAAGGCAGCAAGTGGCTGATGCTGGGGTATGCCAAGCTCGAGGCCCTGTAGCAGCCTTGTAACATTCAGGCAAAAGCTCGAAACACTCTGTCGCTGGTCATGTGCACGGGAACCTGTGCACCATGACGCGCGTGCAATCCACAACAGGGGATATCCCACTTATGCAACGTTTTCTTAGCATCGCACTGGCGCTCTGCGTCGGCCTGACGCTGAGCCTGGACGCCAACGCCAAGCGTTTCGGCGGCGGCAAGAGCTCGGGCTCCGCGCCTATCCACCAGACCCGTCAGGCTACGCCAACCACGCCTGCCGCCGCGCCGACCGCCGCACCTGGCCGTGCAGCCCCGGCCGCCAGCGGTGCTTCGCGCTGGTTGGGCCCACTGGCAGGCCTGGCCGCCGGTGGTCTGCTGGCATCCATGTTCATGGGTGACGGTTTCGAAGGCTTCCAGATCATGGACTTCCTGATCGTGGCGCTTATCGCCTTCCTGGTGTTCCGTTTCATCGCCGCTCGCCGCCGCCAGCAGCAGCCGCAAATGGCCATGCCAGGCCATGCGCCAATGCAGCGTGAGGCTCACGCTCAGCCTGCCCAGCCGTCGATCTTCGGTGGTTCGGCCGCACCTGCTGCCGCTGCCGCTCCAGTGATCAATGCCCCGGCCTGGTTCAACGAGCAAAGCTTCCTGGCTGCTGCCCGTAACCACTTCCAGTCGCTGCAGCAGCACTGGGATGCCAACGAGATGGACAAGATCGCCGAATTCGTCACCCCGCAAATGCTCGAGTTCCTCAAGCGTGAACGTGCTGAGCTGGGTGATGGCTTCCAGTCCACCTACATCGATAACCTCGAAGTGCAGCTGGACGGTGTAGACGATCGCAGCGATCGCACCGATGCCACCCTGACCTTCCGTGGCGTGTCGAAGAACTCGCGCTTCGACCAGGGCGAAGTGTTCAGCGAAAGCTGGCACATGGTTCGCGCCCAGGGCGAAAACCAGCCTTGGCTGGTTGCCGGTATCCGTCAAAACGCCTAACCGCTGCGTGCTGCACAAAAAACCCCAGGCCCTGTCCTGGGGTTTTTGCTTTTGCCAGAGTGGCCTACTAGGGTATAACGCGCAGCGTTGTCATCTAGGTCAGAGGAAGTGAACCGTGGAAGAAGTGATCGAACAACTCCGTGAAGCCAACCAGCCAGTACCGGTGCCCCTTGAGCTTCCCGACGAGGACCAGTTGGTCGAAATCGAAGAAGAGCTGTTCATCAACATTCCGTTCGTGTTCAAAGAGTTTCTACTGACTGTCAGTGACGTGGTGTATGGCTCGCTGGAACCGGTGACTGTCACCGATCCACAGTCGCATACCTACCTGCCCGACGTCGCCGCCAACGCTTGGGATGCCGGCGTGCCGCGCGACCTGATTCCGCTGTGCCAGGACGGCGACAACTACTACTGCGTCGAAGAAGACGGCACCGTGGTGTTGTGGGAAGCGGAAGACGAAATTGTCGGCGAAGACAGCTGGGAATCGGTGTGGCACTGGGCGCGGGATGTCTGGCTGGAGAGCTGATTCCAGCCGTTGCTTGAATACTACCTGCACAGGAAAAATAATGGCATAGCGCCATCAATGCAGTTAAAATCGCCAGGCTTTCTGCGCCTGGCGACATCGCTACCGCTCCATCCCCTCGGACGACGGTGAAATCTTGCGCAGGGAGCATAGCCCCCTCAATGTGAATTCTCGCGGCTGTTCTCCAGTGTCTCCAGCAAGGCAATCTGCATGCGCGTGTGCACGCGAATGAACCAGCGCCACAGCAGGGCCACCACCACCGCAGCCACCACGGCAATCACCAGCAGCAACTCGCTGGTTGGCAGAATGCTTGCCGAAAGCGCCGACAGCAGCAGGAAAATCACCAACAGCGACAATAGCGGGATCACCTCGGCGATCACTCGCCGCACCCGCTGGGTATGCCGCCCGGCCATTTCCGGTTTAACGCCCATCTCTGCCAGCAGCATCGACAGTGCCTTGAGCTTGCGATAGGCCGCGATCAGGAAGGGCAGCGACAGCAACAACGCCGCCCCCCAGATAAGCGCCTTCTGTTGGCTGGCATCGCTGACCCACTCGCTGAGCCAGTTGCCAATACGTCCTGCGAAGTAACCACCGCTGAAGAAAATTGCGATCACCAGTGCCAGATTCACCCCCACCTGCAACAGGATGCGCCGAATCATCGCCGCCAGCATGGCGCCCTCGCCCTGCGGCTGGATGTTGCGTAACCACTCGCCATACAACGAAAGTACCCGCGCCAGACGGCCAGGCACCACATTGCCCAGCTTCTGCGACAAGGGATCGGCCGCGCGAATCAGGTACGGGGTCAGCAGCGTGGTGATTGCCGATACCGCGACCGCTACCGGGTACAGGAAATCGCTGGTCACCTGCAGGGTCATGCCCAGCGCGGCGATGATGAACGAGAACTCGCCAATCTGCGAAAGCCCCATGCCCACCCGCAATGACGTGCGCCCGTCATTGCCGGCAATGAACGCCCCCATGCCACAGGACAGCATCTTGCCCAATACCACCGCCAAGGTAATGACCACGATTGGCCAGGCGTAGTCGATCAGCACCTGCGGGTCGATCATCAGGCCAATCGCTACGAAGAAGATGGCGCTGAACAGGTCGCGTACCGGCTCGATCAAGCGTTCGATCTTCAGCAACTGGCGCGATTCAGCCATGATCGCGCCAATCAGGAAGGCGCCCAGCACCATGCTGTATTCCAGCTTTACCACCAGCAGGCAGAAGCCAAAGCACAGGCCCAGCACGGTAATCAGCAACATCTCGTTGCTTTCGAACTTGGCCACATAGGCCAGCAGCCGTGGCACCAGCAGGATGCCGATGACCAAGGCAACGATCATGAACAGCGACAGTTTGCCGACGGTGGAGAACACTTCACCGGAGCTGACCGTGCCACTGACAGCGATGCCCGACAGCAGGGCGATGATGCCGATACCGAGGATGTCTTCCACAATCAGCACACCGAAGATCAGCTGTGCGAAACGCTCGTTTTTCATCTTCAGGTCGTTGAGCGCCTTGACGATGATGGTGGTCGAGGAAATGGCCAGGATGGCGCCAAGGAATAGCGAATCCATGGTGCTCCAGCCGAACCAGCGGCCGATCTCGAAGCCGATCCAGATCATCAGCACGATTTCCAGAAACGCCGCGATAAACGCCGTGGCGCCGACCTTGAACAGCTTGCGCAGGCTGAACTCGAGGCCCAGGCAGAACATCAGGAAGATCACCCCCAGCTCGGCGAGGGTCTTGATGGTGTCTTCATCATGGATCAGGCCGAACGGCGGCGTGTGCGGGCCAATGATGAAGCCGGCGACGATGTAACCCAGCACCACCGGCTGCTTGAGACGATGAAAAAGAATGGTGACCACGCCAGCGACCAGCATGATGACTGCCAGGTCCTGGATGAAGCTGATGGCATGCATGGCGTGATACTCCTTTTCTCGTCTTTTTCTGGATGCCTGGGCAGACCGCTCCTCTGCCAAGGCAAACCCGAGCGAGCAGCAAGTACATACTGTATTGAATGCAGGAACGCCCATATTGCATGGGCGTACTCAGGTTAACATCGCACCCCGCCGCAAAAAGCCGGTGCAATATGCAGAAACAGATCGGCTGGAAAAGCGCCGCTGATGGCATGATCAGCGTGACGGCGGGGCGTCAGCCAACGTCCCGTATCAGCAAGGCAAATTCAAAAGAGGGGAACAGAAGTGTCAGCAGATAACGCCCCCCATTCGCCCGATTCAGCGCAACCTCACCGTGAGCACACTATGGAACCTGGAAACGCCCAGCTGAGCATGACCGTCCTGATGACCCCGGACATGGCCAACTTTTCTGGCAACGTACATGGCGGCACCCTGCTCAAGTACCTCGACGAAGTGGCCTATGCGTGCGCCAGCCGCTATGCCGGCAGCTATGTGGTGACGCTGTCGGTCGACCAGGTAATCTTCCGTGAACCCGTACACGTGGGTGAACTGGTGACCTTCCTGGCGTCGGTCAACTACACCGGCAACACGTCGATGGAGGTCGGCATCAAAGTGGTGACCGAGAACATCCGCGAGCGCTCGGTGCGCCATTCCAACAGTTGCTTCTTTACCATGGTCGCGGTCGACGACAACCGTCGCCCGGTAGCGGTGCCGCCGCGCCAGCCGCAGAGCAGTGAAGAAAAACGCCGCTTCCTGCAGGGCCAGCAGCGCCGGCAGATCCGCCAGGAGCTGGAAAAGCGCTACCAGGACCTGAAGACCGACGCCATTTAAAGCGCCAGCAATTGCGCCTCGAAGCGCACCCGCGGGTGGGCGATGCGGTCCTGGGCCCGCACCAGTTGCAGTTCGTAGCTGGCGCAGGCCTGGGTTTCCAGCAGCACTTCATGCACCGCCGCCGCGGTGAACTCGAATGCCTGTACCCAGCTGTCGCCGAGCAGCACGCGGGCCAGGAACAAGCCCGAGGTCAGGTCGCCCACCCCCACCGGCTGCCGTGGAAACGCCAGCAGCGGGCGGCGCAGGAGCCAGCTGTGCTCGGCAGTCACCAGCAGCATCTCGAACTGGTCCTCGGCACGCCCGGGATAAGCCAGGTGCTTGACCACCACCACCTGCGGCCCCCGCTGCAGCAGGCTGCGCGCCATATTCACGCAATCTTCCAGCGACTGCGCACGGCGCCCACAGAAGCTGTCCAGCTCCAGCTGGTTCGGGCACAGGATATCCGCTCGGGCGGCCGCCTCCTCGAGCAGGAATTCGCTGACTTCCGGCGGCACGATGCAGCCCTTCTCCGGGTGCCCCATGACCGGGTCGCACACGTACAACGCTTTGGGATTTACTGCCTTGATCCGCTCGACACCGGCCAGTATCGCTCGCCCTTGTTCGGCACTGCCCAGGTAGCCGGAAAGCACCGCATCGCAGTGACCCAGTTCGCCGATGTTGGAAATGCCTTCCACCAGCGCAGGAATTTGCGCCGGGGCAAGCACTTCACCGGCCCACTGGCCATACTGAGTGTGATTGGAGAACTGCACGGTATTGAGCGGCCAGACATTGACCCCGATACGCTGCATGGGAAATACCGCGGCGCTGTTGCCGGCGTGGCCGAACACCACATGGGACTGAATGGCGAGCAGGTGCGGGGTACGTTTCATGCGGGAGGTTTCCAAAGCTGTTTCAAGGATTGTGCGCAGCGCAGTATGAACTCGATTGCCACCTGTACGACAGGCCAGGGACGCAGTTAAGCTGGATCTACCTGTTTGGAGCATATGCAAATGTTGACCCTGGAGAACCTCTTCGTCCTGATGCTGGTAGCCACGGCAGGCGCCTGGTTGTGGCACAACCATGGGTTGCGCGAAAAAGCCCTGGAGCGGGTGAAACAGCATTGCGCCAAGCTTGACCTCGAATTGCTCGACGACGCTGTCGCGCTCAAGCGTATCGCCTTTGTGCGCGATGCCAACGGCCGCAAGCGCCTGGCGCGCATCTACGCCTTCGAGTTCACCGTTACCGGCGAGCAGCGCCATCCCGGCACGGTGACCCAGTTCGGCGCCCACAGTGTGCAGATCGAACTCGCACCCTATCCGTTCGAAATCAAGACACCACCGCGCACCGACAACGTCATCGAAATGCAGCAGTGGCGCCAGGAGCACAACCGCTGGCGCAACTGATCAACTGACGCGGCAATCGCTCAACCCGGCTTGCAGTGCGGGTTGCGATTGCGGCTGGTCGAAAATCAGCTCGATACGGGTATCCCTGCGCCAGTCGCTAGGCTGCCAGGCGGGCATGTCTCCCCTCAGCCCATTGAATGATTGCCAGCCATCCACGCTGTGGATAACACCCTTGGCGCGACGCCAGGGCCATGCGCGCAAGAACGCCTGTACCCGCTGTGGATAAAACTGTTGGCCCGGGTGCCAGCGCCAGCCAATACTCCAACCTCCCTCCCCCTGCTGGGCAAGACAGATAGGCTGACTTGGGTCTGTCCACAATATTGCTGGGCCACTTTCAAGATTGTCGACAATCCGGTTTTCCTCAAATGGGCTGTCGACAATCTGCTCAGGGCTGCCGGGAAGGCTTGAGAATGGCACCTGCCCCTGCACGGCCCAGATTATTTTCTTGTCTTTAAATTTATTAGTTATCAACAACTTACATATTTCGTCCACAGCTTCAGATTTGTTGAAAACCACCCTTTCAGCCACATCGAAAGCCTGCTGTTGAGCCTCTGGAAGCGGCTCGTCACGTGCCATGGACTGCGCATCCACAACCATCACGAAGGGGTTGATTGTCAGCACTCCGGCCCAAGGAGCCTGTTGCAGTTGAGCAAGCAACTGCAATGGGTGACCCAGCCCGGAAGGCTCGATAAACAGCCGATCAGGCCGGGATTTGCGCAGTAACCGACCCAAGCCCACCTGGAACGGCATGCCATTGACGCAGCACAGGCAGCCGCCTGCGACTTCCCCGATGGCGATGCCATCTTCGTCACGGCTGAGCAAGGCCGCATCCAGGCCTACCAGGCCGAACTCATTGATTAAAACAGCCCAGCGCTCGTGGGCTGGGCGCTGAGCCAGCAGATGACGGATCAGGGTGGTTTTGCCGGCACCCAGCGGGCCGGCAATCACGTGGGTGGGTATGTTCTGCAGCATGGCATGGCTTCAAGCGGTGGCGATGCCTCACTATGCGCTGTCAGGCAAGCCAGTCAAGGCTGAGCAACAGACGCCCCTGCTGGCCCGAAGGTGAACGATGCACCAGCCCTGCGCCTTCGTTACCTTGCCACTTCTCACCTTTGAGTAGGGCCACTTCGCCAGCGTGCAGATGCTGAATGTTATCCACAGCAATTTGAGCTGTGTGTAACTCCCCACGGGGGCTTTCCTGCTCTCGCAACCACTCGCTGCCTGGGCCTACGTAAGTGGTGAGCAACCGCAACGGCACGTTATCCACATGGAAACGCGGGCACATCGGGCCAGCCAGTACCCGCAGACGCAAACCAACCCGTCGAGCGCCGACCAGGCAGGTGTAAGCCGCCACCAGCCAGGTCACATCAGCAACGAACGCCTCATAGCCGTGTAAATCTGCCGCTTCACGCATCAGATCGGGCAATACCGGTGTTTGCTGGTCATCCACATCGATTACCCTTTGATCAGCCAAGGGCTGACCCAGACTTATCAACAGGTCAGCAAAGTCTTCCAGCTGTGCCGGCAAGCGTCGGCGCCAAACGGCCAGGTTCACACCATCCTGCAGTACTTCAGTCAGCACTTGGGGGGTTTCGCCGAATACCTGAAAGATATCCACAGGCCGGTGTGCCAAGTTCATGCTGCCACCTCCTCGTGCCATGGGCCGAACGGGTCGGGCAAACGCAGCCAGCCCATGTGGCCCAAGTCCATTTCCTGGTCCGTCAACAGGCAGGCATCAAGGGTTGTGGATAATTTTTCGAAGTCGATGTTCTGCCCGATGAACACCAACTCTTGGCGGCAATCACCGGTCTCAGCCGTCCAGTGTTTCAAGATCGCGCTAGTGTTATCCACATCCTGCGGCCACTGCTCGCGCGGCACGAAACGCCACCAGCGGCCAGCCAGACCGTGGCGCATCATTCCGCCCGCCTGCGACCAGCTACCGGCTTCCTGGTACTTGCTGGCCAGCCAGAAAAAACCTTTGGAACGCAACAGCCGCCCATTGCTCCAGTGCGTGTGGATAAAGTCGAAAAAGCGTTGTGGATGGAGCGGACGTCGGGCCTGCCAGGTCATGGCCGCGATACCGTACTCTTCGGTTTCCGGCACATGCTCACCGCGCAGCTCCTGCAGCCAGCCCGGCGCCTGGGCTGCCTGGTCAAAATCGAACAGGCCAGTGTCGAGGATACGCGCCAGCGGTACCTGGCCCATGACCATGGGCACGATCTGCGCCCGTGCATTGAGGCTGCGCAAAATGGCGATGAGCTCTTCACGCTCATGCTGGCTGATCAAGTCGATCTTGCTCAGCAACAGTACATCGGCGAACTCGACCTGTTCGATCAGCAGGTCACTGATCGACCGCTCGTCTTCTTCACCCAACGTTTCGCCACGGCTGGCCAGGCTGTCTGCTGCCTGGTAGTCGCGCAAGAAGTTCAAGCCATCGACCACCGTAACCATGGTGTCCAGGCGCGCCATGTCGGACAGGCTACGGCCCTGCTCGTCACGAAAGGTGAATGTCTCTGCCACCGGCAGTGGCTCCGAGATACCAGTGGACTCGATCAGCAAATAATCGAAACGCCCTTCTTCAGCCAGCCGCGCCACCTCCTCAAGCAAGTCTTCACGCAATGTGCAGCAGATGCAGCCGTTGCTCATTTCGACCAGTTTCTCTTCAGCGCGGTTGAGGCTCACATTGCGCTGCACCTCGCTGGCATCAATGTTGATTTCACTCATGTCGTTGACGATAACCGCGACCCGCAGGTTCTCGCGGTTACGCAATACATAGTTGAGCAAAGTGCTCTTGCCGGCGCCAAGAAAGCCGGACAGCACGGTGACGGGGAGACGATTGGGCATGGCGAACCTCTTCAGGCGGACGCATTCGAAACGATGCATTGCACAATGTTATAAAGTAACAATACAATTTCGCCAAGCCGTTCTCGACGGACGAGTGCTTACCGGGGATAAAACATGTATCTGTCACGCGCCATGGCGTTGCTGCTGCTCGCTGTGCCCAACGTGCTGTTGGCCATGCCACAAGCCAGTACGCTGGCGCTTTGTACGCGAAGCGCCACACTGCTCGCCTGCCAGGACAGCAAAGGTAGTTACTACAGCGTGCGCACCGACGGCAGTACGTTCTACCTGCGCGGGTACGACCACGGCACCCGGCGACTATGGGCACAAACCAACAGCCGCTACGGCACGTTGACCTTTTTCACCGGCCTGGCCAGCGATGGTGAGGCCTGGGTGGGCTACAGCCGCCGCGTTGGCTGGACCACCTTGAACCGCGTATCCAGCTCCAGCGGGCAGCGCTTCAGCCTGCATTGCAGCTTGATCGGCGGTTGCCGTTGATGCCTCTTTTTATCTGGAAAGCCAAATGACCCAGCTCAAGCTCCCCGACATCGCCGCACAAACCCAGAAGTACACCTTGCCGTTGAGCTGGGTTGGCATGTGCGGAATTGCCCTGCCTGTGCAGTTCGAAGGGCGCACTGCAGCTGCCAAAGTCGATGCAGGGGTAAGCCTGGTGGATGGTAGTTCACGCGGCATCCACATGTCGCGGCTTTACCTCGCACTGGAGTCATTGGAACACCAGCCACTCACACCGCTGGCAATGAGGCAGCTCCTGGCAGATTTTTTATCCAGCCATGACGGCCTGTCTTCCGCTGCCTACTTGCGAATCAGCTTCGAGCATCTGCTGAAAAGACCTGCCTTGGTCAGCCCCTTGGCAGGTTGGAAAAGCTATGCCGTAACCGTCAATGCACGCATTGAAAATGAAATGTTCCACGTGGAACTATCGGTTTCCGTGCCTTACTCCTCGACCTGCCCATGCTCGGCAGCGCTTGCAAGGCAGCTGATTCAACAGCAGTTTCAGGCGAACTTCAGCGAGCAGCAGGTTGATCAATCTGCCGTTCTGCAATGGCTTGGCAGTGCCGAAGGAATTGTGGCTACACCCCATAGCCAGCGAAGCAATGCTCAGATTCAGGTGCGCCTGCACAGCAATCAGCAGGTGCTGCCAATTACCGAACTGATCGATCGTATAGAGGCGAGCTTGGGTACAGCAGTGCAGACAGCAGTGAAGCGCGCAGACGAACAAGCCTTCGCCTTGGCCAACGGGCAAAACTTGATGTTCTGTGAGGATGCCGCCCGACGCCTGCATAAGGCACTACGGCAAGTTGAATGGAGTACCGCTTTCAAGCTGCGTGTGGAACATGCAGAAAGCCTGCATGCCCACGACGCGGTTGCCACCAGCCAGTGGCAATGGGATATCAGCTGCGCGGTTTAACCGCGCCGCAGTCATTGCCTAACCACACCGCACGGGTGTTCATGCTGCCTTGCTGCTGCACACCTGAAGCGTTGAACGTACCACTGACCTGGGTGGTGAATTCACGATCACTGAGGAAAGTAGCCTGGCCACTGCCCTGAGCCTTCGGGCAGCTGAACTGGAACTTCCACACATTACCGGTACGGTCGGTGATCTTCTGAGTGCAGCCGGATTTCGGGTCTTGCAGCGGGATGTCATTGGTTGCCACCTGCTCTGGCGTCAGGCACGAACGCACGCCATTTCCTCCAACGGTCACCCCCTGTTTGGCCAACACACCTTCCATCATGGCACGCTGCTCGGGCGGCAGGTTTTTCAGCTGGCCGAGCATGAACGCCATGTCAGGTAACGGCTTGCCATCGACCTGCATGTTGCTGGTGGTCAGCTCCCACAAACCGGGTTGCAGCATCTGGGCATGCACCAGCGGGCTGCTCATACCTAGGGCCAACGCCAACAGTGGCAGACGAATCTTCATGGATGAACGCTCCTGAGAAAAGCCGGCCAAGCGGGCCGGGCTGAGCCTTAGACGCCAAATCCACCTGCGGGTTGCAAGGCGGGCCGGGAACGTGTTCTGTTACCCCTAGTGTACTCGGCAAGCAGGATGCATATGGATTACCACAGCCCCTACTTTTTTGGTTACCTACTCGGCCTTATCCACCTGTTGGGTATCGTCGCCGCGCTCCACGCACTGTTCACTGTACGCACCGCCCAAGGCGCAATTGCCTGGGCCATGCCCCTGTTCTTCATCCCTTACCTCACCTTGATCCCCTACCTGATCTTCGGCGCCCGCTCGTTCTATGCCTACATCAAGGCCCGGCGCCAGGCCAACCAGGAAATGCACGTGGCCATGGCCAACCTCAACTGGCGGCCTTGGGTGGAAGAAGCCCTCACCGCCCGCGAGTCGGAAAGCTACGCAGCCTTGCGCGCAATGCCCAAGCTGGGGCGCATGCCTTGCCTTGCGAACAACCAGGTGAAGCTACTGGTCAATGGCAAAGCCACATTCGATGCCATCTTCGCGGCTATCGAAAAGGCACGCGATGTGGTGCTGGTGCAGTTCTTCATCATTCATGACGACACCCTCGGCAAGGCACTGCAGCAACTGCTGTTGCGCAAGGCCGCCGAGGGGGTGCAGGTGTTCGTACTGTATGACCGCGTCGGAAGCCATGCCTTGCCGGCCAGCTACAGCCAGCAACTGCGCGACGGCGGTGTGCAGATTCATGCCTTCGCCACCCGCCGGGGCTGGTTCAACCGCTTCCAGGTGAACTTCCGTAACCATCGCAAGATTGTGGTGGTGGATGGCCTGCTCGGTTTTATCGGCGGCCACAACGTGGGGGACGAATACATCGGAGAGCATCCTCAGCTGTCGCCCTGGCGCGACACCCATGTGCAGATCAGCGGGCCGGTGCTGGCCTGCTTGCAGGAATCGTTCGCCGAGGATTGGTATTGGGCCACGCGCCAGCTACCGCCGCTGATTCTGCCGGATGCCTACCCCGATAACGGCGTGCTGTGCCAGGCGTTGGCCAGCGGCCCCGCCGACCCGCAGGAAACCTGCTCGTTGTTCTTCCTCGAGGCGATCCATTCCGCTACCCGGCGGGTATGGATCACCAGCCCTTACTTCATCCCGGACGAAGCGGTCTTTGCTGCACTGCGCCTGGCGGTACTACGGGGCGTCGATGTGCGGGTACTGATCCCGTCACGGCCAGACCACCGCATCGTCTATGCAGCCTCCAGCCTGTTCGCCTTCGAAGCCGTGCGCGCGGGTGTGCGCATGTTCCGCTACCAACCGGGCTTCCTGCATCAGAAGGTGGTGCTGGTAGATGATGAGGTCAGCGCGATCGGCAGTGCCAACCTGGACAACCGTTCGTTCAGGCTGAACTTCGAGATCACCCTCCTGACGGTCGACCGCAGCTTCGCCGACCAGGTCGAACACATGCTGATCAATGACTTTGAACAGGCGCGGGAGATTACTGCGGAGGACAGCCGCGATACACATCGGCTACAGCAATTGGGGATGCGGATTGCGCGGCTGATTTCACCCATTCTGTGAGAAAGGCCGCCTCCCTTGCAGAGGCGGCCATGGGGTTCAGCGATACATGTCCTCACGCGTCCATGGCAAGTCGTGGTGGCCATCCGCATAAGGCTTCACTGCCAAAATCTGGTGCAGGTTGATCCAGCCTTTCTCAAACGCATAGGCACAGCCTGCAAGGTAGAGGCGCCAGATACGCAGGGTTTTTTCCGGCACCAGCGCCGCGGCTTTGTGCAACTGGTTCTCCAGGTTTTCGCTCCAGTGGTGCAAGGTCTTGGCGTAGTGCAGACGCAGGCTTTCCACGTCTACGACCTCCAGCCCCGCTTCACAGATACTGGCGCTGATCATCGACAAATGAGGGAGCTCACCGTGAGGGAACACATAACGGTCGATGAACTCACCTGCACCCCGCCCCACCGGACGGCCATCGACGTGTTTGGCGGTGATGCCGTGGTTCATCACCAGCCCGCCTTCCCTGACAGCACCGAACAGTTTCTGGCAATACAGCGCCAGGTTGGCATGCCCGACATGCTCGAACATGCCCACGCTGACCACTTTGTCGAAGCGACCATCTTGGGGCAAATCGCGATAATCGAGAATCTGCAGCTCCACTTTGTCGGCCAAGCCCTCGGCTTTGACACGCTGCCGGCCGAGCTTGAGCTGCTCCTTGCTCAGGGTGATACCGAACACCTTGGCGTCATATTCGCGTGCTGCAAAACGCGCAAGCCCACCCCAACCACACCCGACGTCTAGCAGGTAGTCACCGGCATTCAGCCGCAGCTTGCGGCACAAGTGATCGAATTTATCCTGCTGCGCCTGGTCGAGCGTGTTGTCCGGTTCACGGAAGTAGGCACAGGAATAGGCCATATCCTGATCCAGCCACAACTGGTAGAAGGCGTTGGATACGTCGTAGTGGTAAGAGATGGCTTCGGCGTCGGTGTGCTTGTCATGAGACCGGCGTTGCGGCAGCTGTTCATCCTCGTCCGTGAACAGCGCTTCGCTCAGCTCATCGCACACACGAATGGCTTCACCGATATCGCCTTCCAGTTCCAGCTTGCCTTCAACGAATGCTGTGCCCAGCTGTTCCATGCTTGGGTGGGTCAACTGGCCAATAAGCTGAGGCTCCTTGACCAGGATCGTGACCTGCGGGCTAGGCCCCAGATCGAACTGGTTTCCGTCCCACAGTTTCAGCCGCAGCGGCAGATGCAAGCTCTGCAGTGCCGGTGGAAGTTGCGCAAGCATGAACGACCCTCCTGTCCGTATATGGCCACGACGCCTGATATTTCGAACGTCGCCGGATCAGAGTAGTTCATTCGTGGGAGGTTTCCTCTATACGAGACCATGGTCTAGAACCAACTGATCTTATCCACACAGAGGATTGTATACAATTTTAACGTCTCAGCTTAACCTTGTGCCCCTCTCGCGCTTCTTCATCCTGGAGTTGAACCCATGAAATCCTATGACGTGGTGATCATCGGCGGTGGCCCTGGTGGCTACAACGCAGCCATCCGCGCCGGCCAGCTGGGCCTGACCGTTGCCTGTGTGGAAGGCCGCTCGACCTTGGGCGGTACCTGCCTGAACGTGGGCTGCATGCCGTCCAAGGCGTTGCTGCACGCTTCCGAACTGTATGAGGCCGCCAGTGGCGACGAGTTCGCCCACCTCGGTATCGAAGTGAAACCCACCCTCAACCTCGCCCAGATGATGAAACAGAAGGACGAGAGCGTAACCGGGCTGACCAAAGGCATTGAGTACCTGTTCCGCAAAAACAAGGTGGACTGGATCAAGGGCTGGGGCCGCCTGGATGGCGTTGGCAAGGTTGTGGTCAAGGCCGAAGACGGCAGCGAAACTGTGCTGCAGGCCAAGGACATTGTCATTGCCACCGGCTCCGAACCCACCCCGCTGCCGGGCGTGACCATCGACAACCAGCGCATCATCGACTCGACCGGTGCGCTGTCCCTGCCGCAAGTGCCCAAGCACCTGGTCGTGATCGGTGCCGGTGTGATCGGCCTTGAGCTGGGTTCGGTCTGGCGCCGCCTGGGAAGCCAGGTCACGGTCATCGAGTACCTCGACCGTATTTGCCCGGGCACCGACACGGAAACCGCCAAGACCCTGCAGAAAGCACTGGCCAAGCAAGGCATGGTGTTCAAGCTGGGCAGCAAAGTGACCCAGGCCACCGCCAGTGCCGACGGCGTGAGCCTGATGCTGGAACCTGCCGCCGGTGGCACGGCAGAATCATTGCAGGCCGACTATGTGCTGGTGGCTATCGGCCGCCGCCCTTATACCAAAGGGCTGAACCTGGAAAGCGTAGGCCTGGAAACCGACAAGCGCGGCATGCTCGAAAACCAGCATCACCTCACCTCAGTGCCGGGTATCTGGGTAATCGGCGACGTCACTTCCGGCCCGATGCTCGCACACAAGGCCGAAGATGAAGCCGTGGCCTGTATCGAACGTATCGCCGGCAAGCCCCACGAGGTGAACTATAACCTCATCCCTGGCGTGATCTATACCAAGCCGGAACTGGCGACAGTGGGCAAGACCGAAGAGCAGCTCAAAGCCGAAGGGCGTGCCTACAAGGTCGGCAAGTTCCCCTTCACCGCCAACAGCCGCGCCAAGATCAACCACGAGACCGAAGGCTTCGCCAAAGTCATCGCCGATGCCCAAACCGATGAAGTACTGGGTGTGCACCTGGTGGGCCCAAGCGTCAGCGAGATGATCGGTGAGTTCTGCGTGGCCATGGAGTTCTCGGCCTCGGCAGAAGATATCGCCCTCACCTGCCACCCCCACCCTACCCGCTCCGAGGCATTGCGCCAGGCAGCGATGAATGTGGACGGCATGGCGATGCAGATCTGACAGCACCCCTTCGCAGCCAAAGGCCATTCACCAGGATGGGCCTCAAGCTGCGAAACGGGCATTTCAAACGCCTGCGACTTTACCTGTCAGGCAAACCTGGATGCCAGGAATGGCGAGATATCCAGCGGCAGGGTTTCGTTGTGAATGACCTTGTCCAGCATCACACCGGTGATTGCCGACGTCAGTATCCCGGTACGGAAATGCCCACAGGCATTGAAGTACCCCTCGACTCCGCTCACCGGGCCAAGGATCGGCAGTTCATCGGGGGAACCTGGGCGCAAGCCTGCCCAGGTTCGCTTGAGGTTCACCTCGGCAAGCTCGGGTAAACAGCGCACCGCACCTTGCACCAGCGTGCTGATCTCCGGGAAGGTGTTGCTGACATCGAACCCTTTATCCTCGGTGGTGCTACCAATCAGGATCTCGCCGTTGTCCTTCTGCGCCAGGTAGCAGTCACTGGTGGTCAGGCAACCGTTGAGCAGTTTGGGCAAGCGCTCGGTCAGTACGATCTGCCCTTTCACCGGCGTCACCGGGATGGTTTTGCCGGTCGCCCACTGGCTCAGGTCGGCGGCCCAGGCGCCAGCAGCATTGATCAGGCTGTGGCAGTGAATATCCCCCGCCGTGTCGGTGTTCACGCCTTTGATGCGATCACCAACATGCATCACACCCGTGACATTGGTGTTCAGGTAAAGATCTACACCGTTTTGCCGCGCCGCTTCCAGGTACGCGTCGCCCAGCCGGAACGGGCTTACCTGATGATCGCAAAGAAACTCCAGCGCCCCTTTGGCTTTTGCAGTTACCGCCGGCTCCGTCTCTCGCAGTTCCTGCTGCCCCAGCCAGCGCACCTGGTCGGCCAGATGTGGAATGTGCGAAACGATGTGCTCGGCATACAGCTGGTCCTCTTCATCCTGGATGATGTACTTCAAGCCGGTCCGCTCGAACTTGAAATCCATCCCGTGACGCTCGATCAGTTCCTGGTGCAGCTGTGGATAAAGTGCGTTGGACTGCAAGGCAAAGTCGAAGAAACACTGCGGCAGGATATGCGGCGTAGAGGCATCAACCGCGACCGCAGCGCCCTTTGCTTCACGCTTGGCGCGTGAGGACATCATGCGGAAGAAGATCACCCCACAGCCCAGCCCCACCGACTCGCCGATGGCCCATAAACCACCCGCGGAAGCACGGGTTGCATTGCCCGGGCGTTTGGCATCGATCAGGGCAATCCGCAAATTGCCGCGCCTGGACAATTGATAAGCACAGGAAGCGCCGATAACGCCGCCGCCAGCAATGACGATGTCATAAGTCCTGTTCATGTTCAGCCTCCTTGTGCAGGTTCTCGAACGCTGAGAACGGGATCGGGTCGATGGGAAAGCGTGGGCGTAGCCAACCCACATCCTGCCGGCCAGTGGAGGCCCGCAGGCGATCGCTGCAATAACCGACACACATGCGCCCTTGGCAGTCGCCCATGCTCACCCGGGTGCGCATCTTCAGGCTGGCCATATCAGGCACGCCTTGCTCCAGGGCCAGGTCGATGGCACTGCGCGTCACATGTTCGCAACGGCAGATAACGGTGTCGGCTTCAGGCAATTCGAGTTGCAGCGTGCCACGGGCGGTGTAACGTTCCACGCCGGCCCTGAATCGTCGAATAGTCGCCAGCTTGCCCTCGTAGCATTCCCGCTTGCGCTGGGCTTGTTTGCTATCGAGCACACCCATCTGCTGCAAAATGGACAATGCAGCAATGCGCCCGGTCAGTAACCCGGCTTCTCCCCCGCAAATGCCAGCCATGTCGCCGGCTACATGGATATGGGGGACACTGCTCTGCTGCCAGGTATTGCATTCAGCGCGCAGGTAGCCGTCCTCACTGTAGGTATGCGCCAGCCCCAGCTGTTGGCTGAGCTGGGTGCGCGGGATGAACCCATAGCCGACGGCGAGTATCTCTACGGTCTCGCAGCGTACGCGGCCCAGGTCGGCTTGCCATTGCTGGTCGTAAGGCGCCAGTTGCACTTGGCCCAGCTCTGCCCCTCCTGCGGCCCTTACCACACCCCAGCCGTAGTGCATGGCAATACCGTGCAGCTTCATGTAGGCAAGCAGGCTCAAGCCCTGGAGAAACAGTTGCGGCTTGTTCATCAGGGCCAGGCTTTCCTTGGCCATCCGGTTGAAGCCACATGCCTCGTAAACGCCGGCGACCTCGGCACCTGCAGCATGTAACTGGCAGGCGACCAGGGGCAGCAAAGGACCGGTACCCGCAATCAAGGTCCTGCCCAGCGGTTTCACAACACCACTCTTTATTTGCAGTTGCAGGCCACCCAGCAGGATCACGCCGGGCAGGGTCCACCCCGGGAAAGGTACACTGCGCTCATGGCACCCGGCCGCTAGCAGCAAATGCTTGTATTCGACTTCGTGCAACTTGTCATCGGCATCGAGCGCCATCAATCGGCTGTCATCGCCTCCGACAATACGGCTGTGCAAACGCGTCTCTATCCATTGCGCGCAGCCGGCAAAATCCTCATGCAACTGGTGGAGAGCATTTCGGTATCGGCTGCCCAGGTAGTCCAGGTTCACCCCGTCACGCAGCGGCCCTCTGTAGACAACGCCACCTGTACGGGACGCCTCATCGAACAACACGCTGGGTACACGATACTTGGCCAGTTCAATGGCCGCCGCCATCCCGGCGGGCCCACCTCCGACAATGATCGGGCGTTGGCTCATGACGGTTGCCCCTGACAGACCCGGTTGACCTCGGTCTCGATACGCATGCCGTCGCGCACCAGTGTCTGGCAGGCACGTCGCTTAGGCTTACCGTCGATGGCAACCAGGCAACAATGACAAACCCCCATGCCGCAGTACGAGCCAGAAAGCTGGCCGTGATCATTGCGGGCAAGCTGGCGCAGCCCCACGGCGTTCATCACACTCAGGACAGTTTCGCCAGCAGCAGCAGCGACAGCCCGGTCATTCAGATACAGGGTCAGTTGCCCTTGCGCGATGGGCTGGATGTCGTATTTGCGTTGATGTTCTTGCATCACTCATACCACTCAAGATCAGGATCAGAGCGGTCAAGTTAGTGCAGCCATCGACTGTGAAACATGATCTGGATCGGATGTTCTGGTGAGCTATTTCCTAATATTCAGAAAGAAAAAAGCCCTCCATGTGGAGGGCTTTTAACCAGCAAATGACGGCTACTTACTCGACCGTCACCGACTTGGCCAAGTTACGCGGCTGGTCTACGTCGGTGCCCTTGAGCACGGCCACATAGTACGACAGCAGCTGCAGTGGAATGGTGTACAGGATCGGCGCCAGCGCATCGGCGATGTGCGGCACCTTGATCACATGAGTGCCTTCACCATTGGTCATGCCAGCCTGCTCGTCGGCGAACACCACCAACTCGCCACCACGGGCACGCACTTCCTGCAGGTTGGACTTCAACTTCTCCAGCAGTTCGTTGTTCGGCGCAACGGTAACCACCGGCATGTCGTTGTCCACCAGTGCCAGCGGGCCGTGCTTCAGCTCGCCTGCCGGGTAGGCTTCGGCGTGGATGTAGGAAATCTCCTTGAGCTTCAGCGCACCTTCCATCGCCACCGGGTACTGTGCACCACGGCCGAGGAACAGGGTGTGGTGCTTGTCGGCGAACAACTCAGCGATTTTTTCGACCGTGGCATCCATGGCCAGCGCTTCGCCCAGACGGGTCGGCAAGCGACGCAGTTCTTCAACCAGCTCGGCTTCGACACCCGCTTCCAAAGTACCGCGCACCTGGCCAAGGGCCAAAGTCAGCAGCATCAGTGACACCAGCTGGGTGGTGAAGGCTTTGGTCGAGGCCACGCCGATTTCCGGGCCGGCCAAGGTCAACAGGGTCAGGTCCGACTCACGCACCAGCGAGCTGATGCCCACGTTGCAAATTGCCAGGCTGCCGAGGAAACCCAGCTCTTTGGCGTTGCGCAGTGCGGCCAAGGTATCGGCGGTTTCACCGGACTGCGAGATCGAGACGAACAGGGTATCCGGTTGCACCACCACCTTGCGGTAACGGAACTCGCTGGCCACTTCCACCTGGCACGGGATGCCGGCCAGGCTTTCCAGCCAGTAACGGGCGACCATGCCTGCGTGGTAGCTGGTGCCGCAGGCAACGATCTGCACATTGCGCACCTTGGCGAACAGTTCGGCAGCCTTCGGACCGAAAGCCTGGACCATCACGTTGTCCTTACCCAGGCGGCCTTCCAGGGTGCGCTGAACGACGCTTGGCTGCTCGTGGATTTCCTTGAGCATGAAGTGGCGATAGTTGCCCTTGTCAGCAGCCTCGGCACCTTCATGGTACTGCACGGTTTCGCGCTGGACCTTGTGGCCGTTCTCGTCCCAGATGGTGACCTGATCACGGCGAATTTCAGCGATGTCGCCTTCTTCCAGGTACATGAAGCGGTCAGTGACCTGGCGCAGGGCCAACTGGTCGGACGCCAGGAAGTTTTCGCCAAGGCCCAGACCGATGACCAGAGGGCTGCCGCTGCGTGCTGCTACCAGTCGGTCGGGCTGCTTGGCGCTGACCAGTGCCAGGCCATAAGCGCCATGCAGACGCTTGACGGCGGCTTTCAGCGCATCGGCCAGGTCTGGAGTGCTCTTCAGGGTGTTGTGGATAAGGTGGACGATCACTTCGGTGTCGGTCTGCGAAGTGAAGGTGTAGCCCAGGCCTTTCAGCTCTTCACGCAGCTCTTCGTGGTTCTCGATGATACCGTTGTGCACCACCGCCACTTCATTGCCCGAGAAGTGCGGGTGGGCGTTGCCTTCGGTCGGCGCACCGTGGGTAGCCCAACGGGTATGGGCGATACCCAGCTGGCCAGCCAGTGGGTCAGCCGCTACAGCGGCTTGCAGCTCACTGACCTTGCCGATGCGGCGACGGCGCTGCAATTCACCGCTTTGGGTAAGGACGGCCAGGCCTGCGCTGTCGTACCCGCGGTACTCCAGACGCTTGAGGCCTTCGATCAGGATGGCAGTGATATTGCGCTCGGCGATGGCACCAACGATTCCACACATGTTTTATTGCTCCTGGCTGATCGCGGCGCAGATCAGATTGATGCCGCGGGCTTGAATTTGTTCACGTGCCGCTGCGGGCAGTCGTTCGTCTGTAATAAGGGTGTGCACGCTGCTCCAGGGCAGCTCAAGGTTGGGGATCTTGCGCCCCACCTTGTCCGACTCGACCATCACGATCACTTCGCGGGCAACTTCAGCCATGACCCGGCTAAGCCCGAGCAGTTCGTTGAAGGTGGTGGTACCCCGGCCGAGGTCAATGCCATCAGCACCGATGAACAGCTGGTCGAAATCGTAAGAGCGCAAAACCTGCTCGGCCACCTGGCCCTGGAACGACTCGGAATGCGGGTCCCAGGTACCGCCGGTCATCAGCAGCACCGGCTCGTGTTCAAGGTCGCTGATGGCACGGGCCACATTCAGCGAATTGGTCATCACCACCAGGCCAGGCTGACGCCCCAGCTCGGGGATCATGGCTGCCGTGGTGCTGCCGCTGTCGATGATGATGCGCGCATGTTCGCGGATTCGACCAACAGCGGCACGGGCGATGGCCTTCTTGTAGGAAGACACAGGCTGGGCCGGCTCACCGAGCAGTTCTTGAGGCACGGGTACCGCACCACCGTAGCGGCGGAGCAGCAGGCCGTTGGTTTCGAGGGCGGCGAGATCTTTGCGAATGGTTACTTCCGAAGTCTCGAAACGTTTAGCCAAAGCGTCCACGCTCACCTCGCCCTGCTCACTGAGCAACGCCAGGATGTTGTGCCGCCGCTGCGGGGTATTTCGTTTCGACATGAGTGCTTAAGTTTCGTTTCGAAAGATAATGGTTGCAATCAAAACCTAAGATGAACGATTCGTCAAGCTGTCGCTGCCCTGTGGATAGTTTTTACCGGTTCGCTGCAGCCCTACAGGCACCGCAAAAAGCCAATAAAAAAGCCGACTTACTCACATAAGTCGGCTTTCTATCGAAACAGCTGTGAACAAATCAGCTCTTCTTGATCTTCTCCGGGCGCTTCCAGCCCGAGATGTTGCGCTGGCGCGCACGGGCCACCGCCAGGTCACCGGCTTCGACGGCCTGAGTAATGGTCGAACCGGCTGCGGTGGTCGCGCCAGCCTGAATTTCCACAGGCGCTACCAGCGAGTTGTTCGAACCGATGAACACGTCCTCCCCCATCACGGTCTTGAACTTGTTCGCGCCATCGTAGTTGCAGGTGATAGTACCGGCGCCAATATTGGTGCGCGCACCGATTTCGGCATCGCCCAGGTAGGTCAGGTGACCGGCCTTGGCGCCTTCGCCCAAGTGGGCGTTTTTCAGTTCCACGAAGTTACCCACATGGGCTTTGGCATCCAGCACGCTACCTGGGCGCAGGCGGGCGAACGGGCCAGCATCGCTACCCTCGCCCATCACGGCGCCTTCAAGGTGGCTGTTAGCCTTGACCACCGCGCCTTTGCGCAGGGTGGTGTTCTTGATCACGCAGTTAGGGCCGATCTGCACATCGTCCTCAATGACCACCTTGCCTTCGAGAATCACGTTGATGTCGATCAGCACGTCACGGCCAACGGTCACTTCGCCTCGTACATCGAAACGTGCCGGGTCGCGCAGGGTTACACCTTGGGCCATCAGGCGGCGGCCTTCACGCAGCTGGTAGTGACGCTCCAGCTCGGACAGCTGGCGGCGGTCATTGGCGCCCTGCACTTCCATCGGGTCGTGCGGCTGTTCGGTAGCCACTACCAGGCCATCGGCCACTGCCATGGCGATGACGTCGGTCAGGTAATACTCGCCCTGGGCGTTGTTGTTCGACAGACGGCCCATCCAGTCAGCCAGGCGCGCAGCTGGCAATGCCAAGATACCGGTGTTGCCTTCCTTGATCGCTTTCTGCACGTCGTTGGCGTCCTTGTGCTCAACGATGGCAGTTACCTTGCCCTGCTCGTCACGGACGATACGGCCATAACCTGTCGGGTCGTCCAGGGTAACAGTGAGCAGGCCCAGCTGCTGGTCGTTGGCCTTGGCCAACAGGCGCTGCAGGGTCTCCACTTCGATCAATGGCACGTCACCGTACAACACCAGCACGGTGTCGGCAGTCAGCGCCGGCAGAGCCTGGGCAACAGCATGGCCGGTACCCAGCTGCTTATCCTGCATGACGAAGTTCAGGTCGTCAGCGGCCAGGCGCTCGCGAACCAGCTCGGCACCATGGCCAATCACAACATGAATACCTTGCGGCTGCAGTTGGCGCGCACTGTGGATAACATGGCCGAGCATGGAGTTGCCGGCTACCGGGTGCAGCACCTTGGGCAGCGCCGAGCGCATGCGGGTGCCTTGGCCGGCGGCGAGAATAACGATATCGAGTGACATTACTGGCTACCAATCCTGGGCGGTCAGTGAAATGACCGGGGGGAAAAATCAGAAAAAGAAAAAGGGTAGCCGAGGCTACCCTTTTACTCAATCGCAACAGAAGTTATCAGCCAAAGGCCGATTACTTGCCTTTGCGCATTTGCTGGACGGTACGCAGCTGGGCTGCGGCCTCGGCCAGACGTGCGGCGGCGGCACCGTAGTCGAAGTCCGCGCCTTTCAGATTCAGGGCGTTCTCAGCAGCCTTGAGGGCTTCCTGAGCCTGAGCTTCATCCAGGTCTGCAGCACGTTGCACGGTATCGGCAAGCACCTTGACCATGTTTGGCTGAACCTCGAGGAAGCCACCAGAGATGTAGAACACCTCATGGGCGCCACCCTGCTTGGTCAGCGTGATCGGACCAGGCTTGAGATTGGTGATCAGCGGCGCGTGGCCTGGAGCGATACCAAGATCACCCAGGTTACCGTGCGCAACTACCATCTCGACCAGGCCGGAGAAAATCTCTCCTTCCGCGCTGACGATATCGCAATGGACTGTCATAGCCATCTGCTTGCCTCAACCTGATAGCGCCCCTTGCGGGGCGCAGGAATTACAGTTTCTTGGCTTTCTCGATCGCTTCGTCGATGCTGCCGACCATGTAGAACGCTTGTTCTGGCAGGTGGTCGTAGTCACCTTTGAGGATGCCGCTGAAGCCAGCGATGGTGTCTTTCAGGGAAACGTACTTGCCTGGCGAACCGGTGAAGACTTCGGCCACGAAGAACGGCTGCGACAGGAAGCGCTGGATCTTACGAGCGCGGGCTACCAGTTGCTTGTCGGTCTCGGACAGTTCGTCCATACCCAGGATCGCGATGATGTCTTTCAGCTCTTTGTAGCGCTGCAGAACATACTGAACGCCACGAGCGGTCTCGTAGTGCTCGTTGCCGATCACGTTCGGGTCCAGCTGGCGCGAAGTCGAGTCCAGTGGGTCGACCGCTGGGTAGATACCCAGGGAGGCGATGTCACGGGACAGAACGACGGTGGCGTCCAAGTGGGCGAAGGTGGTCGCTGGCGACGGGTCGGTCAAGTCGTCCGCAGGTACGTATACGGCCTGAACGGAGGTGATCGAACCTTCCTTGGTGGAGGTGATGCGCTCTTGCAGAACGCCCATCTCTTCAGCCAGGGTCGGCTGGTAACCTACTGCCGAAGGCATACGGCCCAGCAGTGCGGATACTTCGGTACCGGCCAGGGTGTAACGATAGATGTTGTCGACGAACAGCAGAACGTCGTTACCTTCGTCACGGAACTTCTCAGCCATGGTCAGGCCAGTCAGCGCTACGCGCAGACGGTTTCCTGGTGGCTCGTTCATCTGACCGTAGACCAGCGCTACCTTGTCGAGAACGTTGGAGTCCTTCATCTCGTGGTAGAAGTCGTTACCCTCACGAGTACGCTCACCCACACCAGCGAACACGGAGTAACCGCTGTGTTCCATGGCGATGTTACGGATCAGTTCCATCATGTTTACGGTCTTGCCAACACCGGCACCACCGAACAGACCAACCTTACCACCCTTGGCGAACGGGCAAACCAGGTCGATAACCTTGATGCCGGTTTCCAGCAGGTCGTTGCCGCCTGCCTGGTCAGCGAACGATGGCGCTGGCTGGTGGATACCGCGACGCTCTTCTTCGCCGATCGGGCCGGCTTCGTCGATCGGGTTGCCCAGTACGTCCATGATACGGCCCAGGGTGGCCTTACCAACAGGAACGGAAATGGCAGCGCCGGAGTCAACGACTTCCAGACCGCGCTTCAGGCCTTCGGTCGAGCCCATCGCAATGGTACGAACCACGCCGTCGCCCAGCTGCTGCTGAACTTCCAGGGTGGTTTCCGCGCCTTGTACTTTCAGCGCGTTGTAAACACTCGGCACGACGTCACGTGGGAATTCCACGTCGATGACGGCGCCGATGATTTGAACGATACGTCCGCTACTCATAGCTGGATCCTCTGAATATGTGAACCGTTAAACCGCGGCAGCGCCGCCGACGATTTCCGAGATCTCCTGGGTGATCGCAGCCTGACGCGCCTTGTTGTAGATCAACTGAAGCTCTTTGATCAAATCACCGGCGTTGTCTGTGGCGTTCTTCATGGCGATCATCCGGGCCGCTTGTTCAGCAGCGTTGTTCTCGACCACCGCCTGGTACACCTGCGACTCCACGTAACGCACCATCAAGCCGTCCAGCAGCTCTTTTGCGTCGGGTTCGTACAGGTAGTCCCAGTGGTGCTTGAGATCCTGATCCGGGGTTGCCACCAACGGTACCAATTGCTCGACCGTTGGCTTCTGGGTCATGGTGTTGATGAACTTGTTCGAAACCACCGAGAGGCGATCGATACGGCCGTCCAGGTAGGCGTCCAGCATCACTTTGACGGAGCCGATCAGATCGTTGATCGATGGCTCTTCGCCCAAGTGGCTGATCGCGGCTACGACGTTGCCGCCAAAGATGCGGAAGAAAGTCGCACCCTTGCTGCCGATCACGCACAGGTCGATTTCCACGCCCTGTTCGCGGTTTGCGCTCATGTCCTTGACCAGGGCCTTGAACAGGTTGGTGTTCAAGCCACCGCACAGACCACGGTCACTGCTCACCACGATATAACCGGCGCGCTTTACAGGGCGCTCGATCATGAACGGGTGGCGGTATTCCGGGTTGGCGTTGGCCAGATGACCGATCACCTGGCGGATACGCTCCGCGTAAGGACGGCTAGCAGCCATGCGCATTTGTGCCTTGCGCATTTTGCTGACCGCCACTTTCTCCATGGCGCTGGTAATTTTTTGCGTGCTTTTGATGCTCGCAATCTTACTGCGAATCTCTTTTGCGCCTGCCATGTATCACCTATCAGGTTAGCAAGCGGGGGCCACGGCCCCCGCTGCGGCTTACCAGGTCTGGGTGGCCTTGAACTTCTCGATACCGGCTTTCAGGCCAGCGTCGATTTCGTCGTTGAAGTCACCCTTCACGTTGATCTTCGCCATCAGTTCGGCGTGATCACGGTTGAAGAAGGCGATCAGTGCTTGCTCGAAGCTGCCGATCTTGGAGACTTCTACGTCAGTCAGGAAGCCACGCTCAGCGGCGTACAGCGACAGGGCCATGTCTGCGATGGACATTGGCGCGTACTGCTTCTGCTTCATCAGCTCGGTAACGCGCTGACCATGCTCCAGCTGCTTGCGGGTCGCTTCGTCCAGATCGGACGCGAACTGGGCGAATGCAGCCAGTTCACGGTACTGAGCCAGCGCGGTACGAATACCACCGGACAGCTTCTTGATGATCTTGGTCTGAGCGGCACCACCTACGCGGGATACCGAAACACCGGCGTTCACTGCAGGGCGGATGCCCGAGTTGAACATGGCCGATTCCAGGAAGATCTGACCGTCGGTGATGGAAATCACGTTGGTCGGAACGAACGCGGAAACGTCGCCAGCCTGGGTTTCGATGATCGGCAGAGCGGTCAGGGAACCGGTTTTGCCAGTGACTGCGCCGTTGGTGAACTTCTCGACGTACTCTTCCGAAACGCGCGAAGCACGCTCCAGCAGACGGGAGTGGAGATAGAACACGTCGCCTGGGTACGCTTCACGTCCTGGTGGACGGCGCAGCAGCAGGGAGATCTGACGGTAAGCAACGGCCTGCTTGGACAGGTCATCGTAAACGATCAGGGCGTCTTCACCGCGGTCACGGAAGAACTCGCCCATGGTGCAGCCGGCGTATGGCGCCAGGAACTGCAGTGCGGCGGATTCCGAAGCACTGGCAACGACCACGATGGTGTTGGCCAGGGCGCCGGCTTCTTCCAGCTTGCGAACGATGTTGGCAACGGTGGAACGCTTCTGGCCGACAGCAACATAAACACAGAAAATACCGGAGTCTTTCTGGTTGATGATGGCGTCGATGGCCATGGCGGTCTTACCGATCTGACGGTCACCGATGATCAGCTCGCGCTGGCCACGGCCGACAGGGATCATGGCGTCGACGGACTTGTAGCCAGTCTGTACAGGCTGGTCTACCGACTTACGCCAGATCACGCCTGGAGCCACTTTCTCGACTGCGTCGGTCTGGGTGTTGCCCAGAGGACCTTTGCCGTCGATCGGGTTGCCCAGTGCGTCAACGACGCGACCCAGCAGTTCCTTACCAACCGGAACTTCCAGGATGCGGCCGGTGCACTTGGCGCTCATGCCTTCGGCGAGGGTGTCGTATGCACCCAGGATCACTGCACCTACGGAGTCTTGCTCCAGGTTCAGGGCCATGCCGAATACGCTGCCAGGGAACTCGATCATTTCGCCGTACATGACGTCGGCCAGACCGTGGATCCGCACGATACCGTCGGATACCGAAACAACGGTACCTTCGTTACGGGCTTGGGAGCTCACATCGAGGTTGTCGATGCGGCCCTTGATGATTTCACTAATTTCGGAAGGATTGAGTTGCTGCATTGCTCTGCTGCCCCTTCAAACTCAAGATTTCAATGCTTCGGCCAGTTTCGCGATTTTGCCGCGAACAGAGCCATCGATTACCAGGTCACCAGCGCGGATGACGACGCCGCCAATCAGGCTGGCATCCTCCGACGCGTGCAGGCGCACTTCCTGGCCTAACCGTGCACTGAGAACCTTGGCGAGTTTGTCTTGCTGTTCTTGGTTCAACGCGAAGGCACTGGTGACTTCCACGTCCACGGATTTTTCTTGCTCGGCCTTGTACAGGTCGAACAGGGCGGCAATCTCCGGCAGAAGCAGGAGACGGTCGTTTTCCGCGGCAACATGAATGAAATTCTGTGCCTGTGCATTGAACTTGTCACCGCACACGTCAATGAACGTGGCGGCCTTTTCTGCGCTCGTCAGTCGCGGGGCCTTGAGCAGGCGCTGCATGGTGTCGTCTTGCGACACCGCAGCAGCCAGGCCGAGCATGGCTGACCAATTGGCCAGTTGCTGATGGGCCTGGGCATGCTCAAAGGCAGCCTTAGCGTAAGGTCGGGCCAACGTGGTCAGTTCTGCCATGATCGCCCTCGCTTAAATTTCAGCGGCCAGTTTGTTAACCAGCTCCGCATGCGCGTTTTGATCGATTGTGGCGCCAAGGATCTTTTCGGCACCGCCAACGGCCAGGGCACCCACTTGGGCACGCAGGGCGTCTTTAGCGCTGTTCAGTTCCTGTTCGATCTCGGCCAGAGCCTGAGCCTTCACACGGTCAGCTTCGACGCGGGCCTGTTCACGGGCTTCCTCGACAAGCTGAGCAGCGCGTTTCTTGCTTTGCTCAATGATTTCGGCTGCCTGTGCTTTAGCTTCACGCAGTTGCTGACCCGCTTTCTCTTGGGCCAGCTCCAGGTCGCGAGCTGCGCGGTTGGCAGCGTCCAAGCCGTCGGCAATCTTCTTTTGGCGCTCTTGCAGGGCAGTGATGACCGGAGGCCATACGTACTTCATGCAGAAGAGTACAAAAATCAGAAAAGCAACGGATTGGCCAATCAGGGTTGCATTAATGTTCACGCCAACACCTCGCTCGGTCTTAATTCATACAGCCATCAACTCGTGGTGACGAGTGATTAGCCGGCGATCTGACCAACGAACGGATTCGCGAAGGTGAAGAACAGAGCGATACCAACACCGATCATGGTTACGGCGTCGAGCAGACCGGCAACGATGAACATTTTAACCTGCAGCATCGGAACCATTTCTGGTTGACGAGCAGCGCCTTCCAGGAATTTGCCGCCCAGCAGGCCGAAACCAATGGCGGTACCCAGAGCACCCAGGCCGATCAGCAGAGCAACAGCGATAGCGGTCAGACCAACTACAGTTTCCATCTTTCCTCCCGACTTTTACGTCGTATTGGTTAGGTTTTTAGTTTGAAGCGGTAAAACAAATCGTGAGTACAGCTGCCCTTGCGGACTTTTTAAGCCCTCCCCCCGAACAGGCGAGGAAGGCTATCAGACACGCCAGGCGGTCTTAATGGTTATCTTCGTGCGCCATCGACAGGTAGACGATGGTCAGCATCATGAAGATGAAAGCTTGCAGGGTGATGATCAGGATGTGGAACACAGCCCACGCCCATTGCAGCACCACACCCAGGCCGCTGAGCCACAGCAGGCCGGAGCCGAACATGACAGCGATCAGGATGAACACCAGTTCGCCGGCATACATGTTGCCGAACAGACGCAGTGCCAGCGAGATCGGCTTGGCGATCAGGGTGACGAATTCCAGCAGGAAGTTGACCGGAATCAGCAGGATCTGAACGAAGATGTTCTTGCTGCCAAACGGGTGCAGGGTCAGCTCACCGATGAAGCCGCCCAGGCCCTTGACCTTGATGCTGTAGAAGATGATCAGAGCGAACACGCAGAAGGCCATGGCCAGGGTCGCGTTCGGGTCGGTGGTCGACACGGCGCGGAACGGAATGTGCGGGTCACCGGAAATCAGGATGGCCAGCTGAGGAATCCAGTCGACCGGAACCAGGTCGACGGCGTTCATCAGGAATACCCAGACGAAAATGGTCAGCGCCAGCGGAGCGATTACCGGGCTACGGCCGTGGAAGGAGTCCTTCACGCTGCCGTTGACGAAGTCGACCATCACTTCAACGAAGTTCTGCAGACCGCCAGGTTGGCCGGAAGTCGCCTTCTTGGCCGCCATGCGGAAGATGAACAGGAAGATCAGACCCAGCGCGACGGACCAACCCAGGGTGTCCAGGTGGAACGCCCAGAAGCCCATTGCCTTGGCTTCTGCAGCCGAATGGGCGAAGCCCCAGCTGCCGTCTGGTAGTTGACCGTAGGTCAGGTTCTGCAAGTGGTGCTGGATATAGCCCGAAGCGGTTTCTGCTGCCATGGTTGCCTCAAACGCCCTAAGGTCTCGAAAGTCTTTTATTCATCAGCAGGGGCGCGAACCAGCTGACCAAAAGGGTCAGCACGAAGACGCCGAATACTGCTAACGGCGCCAATGGCTTCACTCCTGCAAAGGTCAGTGCAAAAAGCACTGCCGTCAAAATCATCTTGCCTGCCTCGCCAGCGTAAAACGACTTGACGATGGCTTGTGCCGCCCGAGCTCCGCTGAAGCGAAAAGCCTTCCAGGCGAAATACACATTGGGCAGCCAGGCAATCAAACCTCCGCAAAGGCCTGAATATCCACTGACCACCCCTTTCCACTGCCACAACACCAAGGTTGCCAGCAGTAGTACGACGAATTGAGCCAGCAGTACCGGAAAAACCGCCCAGCGATGGAAAGGCAGGCGGTTTGGCGTGCGGATTTCCATCACAACTGCTCCTCGGAAGTCGACCAACAAGTCAGTTATGACTTGGCATAATTTGTGCCGACAAAATGCGCGCAGAGTATAGGGGTGGATTAACCCCTATTCAACTCTTCGGTAGTGATTTCCGACTGCGCGCTACAACAGGAATTGTTTCAGCGGATGTGAGCAAGCACGCCTTGCAACTCGTCAAGGGAGTTGTAACGAATAACCAACTGGCCTTTGCCCTTGTTGCCATGACGGATCTGGACAGCCGAGCCCAGGCGCTCTGCGAGCCGCTGTTCAAGGCGTGCGATATCCGGATCAGGTTTGCTCGGTTCGACCGGATCAGGCTTGTCACTGAGCCACTGACGCACCAGTGCCTCAGTTTGGCGCACGGTGAGGCCACGTGCGACAACATGACGCGCCCCCTCCTCCTGACGGTTTTCTTCCAGACCGAGCAATGCGCGGGCGTGACCCATCTCCAGGTCACCGTGGGCGAGCATGGTCTTGATCGCCTCAGGCAGCGTGATCAGACGCAGCAGGTTGGCCACGGTCACCCGCGACTTGCCTACGGCGTCGGCCACCTGCTGCTGGGTGAGCTCGAATTCCTGCTGCAGGCGCTGAAGGGCCAGGGCCTCTTCCAGCGGGTTGAGGTCTTCACGCTGGATGTTCTCGATCAGCGCCATGGCAATGGCCGCCTCATCGGCCACTTCGCGGACCATGGCCGGGATCGTGTCCAGGCCGGCCTGCTGCGTGGCGCGCCAGCGGCGCTCACCGGCGATGATCTCGTAGCGGTTGTCGCCGATCGGGCGCACCACGATCGGCTGCATCACGCCATGGTTGCGAATCGAGTGCGCAAGCTCTTCCAGCGCCTCCGGGTCCATGTCCCGGCGCGGCTGGTACTTGCCACGCTGGATCAGCTCGACCGGCAGGTGTTGCAGTTCTTTCTGGTCGATCTTCACAGCCTGCTCTTCGAGCGCGCTGACGGAAGGACCACTGAGCAGTGCATCCAACCCACGTCCGAGACCCCGTTTCTTGACGGCCATACGGATTCCTTAAGTTGTTTGTGCAGTGCGTGATTGACGGCGTTGGCGGCGTACCAGTTCCCCGGCCAGGGCCAGATAAGCCAGCGCGCCTCGCGATTGCTTGTCGTAAGCCAGTGCCGGCATGCCAAAGCTCGGGGCCTCGGCCAGGCGAATGTTGCGCGGAATGACCGTGTCGTACAGCTGCGGGCCAAAGTGCTCCTTCAGCTGCGCCGAAACATCGTTGTTCAGGCTCAGGCGCGGATCGTACATGGTCCGCAGCAGGCCTTCGATCTTCAGCTCCGGGTTCAACCGGGCAGCGATGCGCTTGATGTTATCCACAAGGTCGCTGAGACCTTCCAGTGCGTAATACTCGCACTGCATGGGGATGATCACGCCATCGGAAGCGACCAGGGCGTTCAGCGTCAGCATCGACAGCGACGGTGGGCAGTCGATGAGGATGTAGTCGTAGTTCTCGCGGATGGGCGCCAGCGCGTTGCGCAGACGGCTTTCCTTGACCTGCATTTCCAGCAGCACCACCTCGGCGGCGGTCAGGTCGCGGTTGGCCGGCAGCAACTGGAAACCGCCGTGCTCGGAGTAATGCATGGCCTGGGCCAAATCGCATTCCCCGATCAGCAGGTCGTAGACCGAGTGCTCGAGCTCGTGCTTGTCCACACCGCTGCCCATGGTGGCGTTGCCCTGCGGATCGAGGTCGATCAGCAGCACACGACGCTTGGTCGCCGCCAGCGAGGCGGCGAGATTGATACAGGTGGTTGTCTTGCCCACACCACCTTTCTGGTTCGCGATTGCGAATACCTTAGCCATTGTTGCGTGTGTTCCCAGTCATGCCTTGCGGCGCAGTATCAGCAGATGGCGCTGGCCCTGGCAACCCGGAACGGTCAGGGCCTGTTCGCTTTCCACTGTGAAGTCTGCGGGCAATGCTACCAGTTCATCGGCAGGATGCAGCCCCTTCATTGCAAGCCATTGCGTCCCGGTGTCGCCCAGGTGGCGGGTCCAGTTGGTGAAGTTCTCCATGCTGCTGAAGGCACGGGAGATGATGCCGTCGAACGGCTGCGCTGGCTGGAAGGCCTCGACCCGGCTGTGGATAACCGTGAGGTTGTCCAGCTTGAGCTCCATTTTCACCTGGGTCAGGAAGCGGGTCTTCTTGCCATTGGCGTCCAGCACAGTCACGCGCTTGTCCGGATGCAGGATAGCCAAGGGAATGCCGGGCATGCCACCGCCACTGCCCACATCCAGCCAGTTGACACGCTCGCTGTGGATAAACGGCATGACGCTGAGGCTGTCCAGCAGGTGGCGCGACACCATCTCGTCGGGGTCGCGCACGGCGGTGAGGTTGTAGGCTTTGTTCCATTTAATCAACAGGGCCAGGTAGCCGAGCAGCTTTTCGTGATGCTCGGTGCTCAGCTCGACACCAAGCTGGCGGGCACCTGTGGACAACTCTTCGGCGTGTTGCGGGGTGACCAGGGAACTCAAGCGCTTTGCTCCAATTCGCGGCCAGCGCCGCGTTTTTTCAAGTGAATCAGCAACAGGGAAATCGCCGCCGGGGTCACCCCCGGGATGCGCGAAGCCTGGCCCAACGTTTCCGGACGGGTCTGGCCAAGCTTGCCCTGGATCTCCTTGGACAGGCCGGAAATGCTCGAGTAGTCGATATCCACAGGCAGGCGGGTATCTTCGCTGGCACGCAGGCGGGCGATTTCGTCTTGCTGGCGATCGATGTAACCGGCGTATTTGGTACGAATCTCGACCTGCTCGGCAACTTGCGGATCGATCGCATCACCGCCGGTCGCCTCGATCAGGCCGGCGTAGTCGATTTCCGGACGCGCCAGCAGGTTGAGCAGGCTGTACTCGTGGCTAAGCGGGGTGCCGAACTTATCCACAATGGCCTGGCCTTGCTCGGTGTTCGGGCGCACCCAGGTCGCCTTCAGGCGCTGCTCTTCGCGCTCGATACCCTCGCGCTTGGCGCAGAAGGCGGCCCAGCGTTGGTCATCGATCAGGCCCAGTTCGCGGCCTTTCTCGGTCAAACGCAGGTCGGCGTTGTCTTCGCGCAGGATCAGGCGGTATTCGGCGCGCGAGGTGAACATGCGGTACGGCTCCTGCGTACCCAAGGTAATCAGGTCGTCAACCAACACCCCGATGTACGCCTCGTCGCGGCGCGGGCACCAGCTGTCACGGCCTTGCGCCCGCAGGGCCGCGTTGGTCCCGGCCAGCAAGCCCTGGGCGCCGGCTTCTTCGTAACCGGTGGTGCCGTTGATCTGCCCGGCGAAGAACAGGCCGCCGATGACTTTGGTTTCGAGGCTGTACTTGAGGTCGCGCGGGTCGAAGTAGTCGTATTCGATGGCATAGCCCGGGCGCACGATGTGGGCGTTTTCCATGCCACGGATCGAACGCACCAGTTCCAGCTGCACGTCGAACGGCAGCGAAGTGGAAATACCGTTGGGGTACAGCTCATGGGTGGTCAGGCCTTCCGGCTCGATGAACACCTGGTGGCTTTCCTTGTCGGCGAAGCGGTGGATCTTGTCTTCGATCGACGGGCAGTAGCGCGGACCGACACCTTCGATCACGCCCGAGTACATCGGCGAACGGTCGAGGTTCGAGGCGATGATCTCGTGGGTGCGCGCATTGGTGTGGGTAATCCAGCAGCTCACCTGACGTGGGTGCATTTCGGCATTGCCCATGAACGACATCACCGGGATCGGCGTATCGCCTGGCTGCTCGGTCATCACCGAGAAGTCCACCGAGCGGCCATCGATGCGTGGCGGCGTACCGGTTTTCAGGCGGCCGACGCGCAGCGGCAGTTCACGCATGCGGTGGGCCAGGGCGATCGAAGGCGGATCACCGGCGCGGCCGCCGGAATGGTTTTGCAAACCAATGTGGATAAGGCCGCCGAGGAAGGTACCGGTGGTCAGTACCACCGATTCGGCGAAGAAACGCAGGCCCATCTGGGTCACCACGCCTTTGACCTGGTCCTGCTCGACGATCAGGTCGTCGCAGGACTGCTGGAATATCCACAGGTTCGGCTGGTTTTCCAGGATTTCACGCACCACTGCCTTGTAGATGGCGCGGTCGGCCTGTGCTCGGGTGGCACGTACGGCCGGGCCCTTGCGGTTGTTCAGAACGCGGAACTGGATGCCGCTCTTGTCGGTGGCCAGCGCCATGGCGCCACCGAGGGCATCGATCTCTTTGACCAGATGGCTTTTGCCAATACCGCCGATGGCGGGGTTGCAGCTCATGTGACCGAGGGTTTCCACGTTATGGGTCAACAGCAGGGTTTTCACACCCATGCGTGCAGACGCAAGCGCAGCCTCGGTACCGGCATGGCCGCCGCCGATGACGATCACTTCAAAACGGGAAGGGAAATCCACCACGCACCTCGTGCCTGTTTTTGCGAATAGAGAAGGTAAGCGGACAAGTATAGGGACTTCACCCCCTTTAAAGAAACCGTCTGAGCAAATTTTGACCAGTCTGTGGATGAGTGGCAAACAACAGAAAACAAAGAGGAAAAATTTAAAAAAGCTTTGTTTTTATGTTTATTCTTATGCACAGCCTTGTCTGTGGATAAGGTTCTGTAGCCCTTTGTTCATGGCTTGTAGAGAGAAATTAAACCCTGTGGCTGGAGTGCCATGAGGGTTATGGATAACACGATTTAGCCTGTGGATTAAATGGCTCTTTACCCACAGCCCAGATTTTCCTCAGCAAAAAAGCCTGCTTATCAACGGAGCTGAAGGCGGGTTTTCCACAGGGCTCCTGAGCACCGATTGCCTTCTGTGGATGAGTGATGTGTGAGTTTTGAGGGCCTTGTCACGGGTAAACCCGCTCCCATAGCAATCTCCTCAAGGCTTGAGATGAGAAATTGCAGGCAAAAAAAAGCCGCTCCCGAAGGAGCGGCTCTTGATCTTGCCTGCTGTGGATTATTTGCCGATGCAGAAGCTGGAGAAAATCCGCCCCAACAAATCATCCGAGCTGAATGCCCCGGTAATTTCGCCCAGGGCGTGTTGTGCCTGGCGCAAGTCCTCAGCCAGCAGCTCTCCTGCACCTGCCAGGGTCAACTGAGCACGGCCGTGCTCAAGGTGTTCGCTGGCTTGGCGCAAGGCATCCAGATGGCGCCTACGGGCACTGAAACCACTCTCTGCAGTCTGTTCGTAACCCATGCAGGCCTTCAGATGGTCGCGCAGCAGTTGCAGCCCTGCATCATCGCCTTTGGCGCTGAGGGTGATCGTCACATGGCCGTCATCACACTGCTCCAGCGCGACCCGTTCACCACTCAGGTCGGCCTTGTTGCGAATCAGCGTGACCTTGGCCGGGTCTGGCCGCTGGTCGAGAAATTCCGGCCACAAAGCGAACGGGTCGCTGGCCTCGGGCGCGGTGGAGTCGACCACCAGCAACACACGGTCAGCCTCGCCAATGGCCTTCAGGGCGCGTTCCACGCCGATCTTTTCCACATGGTCGTCGGTATCGCGCAGACCGGCCGTATCGACGACGTGCAGTGGCATGCCGTCGATGTGGATATGTTCCCGCAGGATGTCCCGGGTGGTACCGGCAATGTCGGTGACAATGGCCGCTTCCCGGCCAGCAAGCTGGTTCAGCAGGCTCGACTTGCCCGCATTCGGCCGGCCGGCGATGACCACCGTCATGCCGTCACGCAGCAAAGCGCCTTGCCCGGCCTCGCGTTGCACAGTGGACAACTCGCTGCGTACGGCATCGAGCATCGACAGCACGTGGCCATCGGCGAGGAAGTCGATTTCTTCTTCCGGGAAGTCGATAGCCGCCTCGACGTAGATGCGCAGGGCAATCAACGCTTCGGTAAGGCTGTGCACACGTTTCGAGAACTCCCCCTGCAGCGAACGCAGGGCGTTACGCGCCGCCTGGCTGGAACTGGCCTCGATCAGGTCGGCAATGGCTTCGGCCTGGGCGAGGTCAAGTTTGTCATTGAGGAACGCGCGCTCGCTGAATTCGCCTGGGCGGGCCAGGCGGCAGCCGACTTGTACACAGCGCTGCAGCAACATGTCCAGGACCACCGGTCCGCCGTGGCCCTGCAGTTCGAGCACATCCTCGCCTGTGAACGAATTCGGCCCGGGGAAGAACAGCGCGATCCCCTCATCCAGTACAAGCCCTTCATCGTCGCGGAACGGGCCGTAATGGGCATGCCGAGGGGTGAGTGTACGGCCGGTGATCAACTGGCCGGCCTTGGCAGCCAGAGGGCCGGACAACCTGACAATACCCACACCCCCGCGGCCTTGGGCGGTAGCGATGGCGGCGATGGTTTCACGCACAGTGTTCATGCTCGAAAGCCTCTACGACAAAAACGACAGATAGCAAAAACGCCCCACTAGGGGGCGTTTTTTATTCACAGGCTAGCGCAGTAGCCTGTCAAGCAGCAGCTTTTTTGCTGGCTGCCTCGATGCTGCGGGTGATGTACCACTGCTGAGTGATCGACAGGCAGTTGTTCACAACCCAGTACAGCACCAGACCAGCCGGGAACCACAGGAAGAAGAAGGTGAAGATGATCGGCATCATTTTCATCACCTTGGCCTGCATCGGATCCGGTGGGGTCGGGTTCAGGCGCTGCTGGATGAACATGGTGGCGCCCATGATGATCGGCAGGATGAAGAACGGATCCTTGATCGACAGGTCGGTAATCCACAGCATCCATGGGGCCTGGCGCATTTCAACGCTTTCCAGCAGTACCCAGTACAGGGCCAGGAATACCGGCATTTGTACCAGGATCGGCAGGCAGCCGCCCAGCGGGTTGATCTTCTCTTTCTTGTACAGCTCCATCATCGCCTGGGACATCTTCTGGCGATCGTCACCGAAGCGTTCCTTCAGTGCGGCGAGCTTCGGCGCAACAGCACGCATACGCGCCATCGAACGGTAGCTGGCAGCCGACAGCGGGAAGAACAGGCCTTTGATCAGCATGGTCAGTACGATGATCGACCAGCCCCAGTTACCCAGCAGGCTGTGGATATGTTGCAGCAGCCAGAAGATCGGCTGGGCGATGAACCACAGGAAGCCGTAGTCGACGGTCAGTTCCAGGCCTGGGGACAACTCTTTCAGCTTGGACTGGATTTTCGGACCGGCGTACAGCATGGCGCTGGTTTCGACCTTGCCGCCAGCAGGCACGCTGAGGACTGGGCCGGTGTAGCCGATGATGTAGTTGCCCTGGCTGTCCTTGCGGGTCTGGACAACGTTGTTGTCTGATTTTGCCGGAATCCAGGCGGTCACGAAGTAGTGCTGCAGCCAGGCAACCCAACCGCCGGACACATTTTCTTTCAAACTACCTTTGTCGATGTCCTTCATCGAGACCTTTTTGTAAGGCTCGGAAGCTGTCCACAGGGCAGCGCCCAGGTAGGTTGCGGTGCCGGTTGCGGTACTCGAGGACGGATCGCCGCTGGCGTCGCGCTTGAGCTGGGCGAACATGTTGCCGCTCCAGGCCTGGCCACTCTGGTTGTCGATCAGGTAGCTGACATTCAGGTCGTACTCACCACGCTTGAAGCTGAAGCGCTTGATGTAGTTGACACCGTTGTCGCTGAACTTCAGGTCGACCACCAGTTGTTCCTGGCCGTCGGCCAGCTGGTAGCTCTTCTGCTCGGCGGCATACAACGGGCGACCGCTGGCGCGGGCATCCGGGCCATTGGCGCCGGTCAGGCCGCTTTGTGCCAGGTAAACACGCTCACCACCATTGTCGAACAACTGGAATGGAATGTTCGGATGGTCCTGACGGCGTGGGTACTTCGGCAGATTCAACTGGACGATGTCACCACCAACCGGATCGATAGCCAGTTCCAGGACGTCGGTCTTGACTCGGATCAGGTCCTTGCTCAGTGCGACCGGTGCCAGTTCGGCAGGGCTCGATTCGGCGTTGGCGCTCGGTACATCGGCGCTGGCACCGTTGTTACCGGCCGGCACACCATCGGGCAGGCCCGGAGCAACGGTGCTGGCAGCAGTATTCTGAGTCGGCAGGGCAGCCTGGCCGTAGTCATCGTTCCACTTCAGGACCATGACGTAGGACACGACTGCCAGCGCGGCGATCAGGATCGTGCGTTTAATATCCATGATTACTCGGCTATCGAAGAAGTTCGGGAGGAAGGAGCGGGGGGAACGGGGTCGAAACCGCCGTCATTCCACGGATGACAACGCCCCAGGCGACGAACGGCTAGCCACCCACCACGCCATAGGCCATGGTTTTCGATGGCTTCTTGAGCGTAACAGGAGCAACTGGGGAAAAAACGACAGTGATTGGCCATCAGGGGGCTGATGGCATAACGGTAAAACTGGATCGGAACGAGCGCCAGTTTACGCATCTTGGCTGTCTACCCCTGCGGAATTGGCGGTGACTGCTGGTGTTGCCCGGCTACGCGCCAGACGTTTCCAGAGTTTGCCAAAGTGTTGGTGCAATTCCGGGTTTTCTACTTCACCCAATCCCTTGCGCGCGACGATCACGATGTCCAACCCGGCGAGCATTTGCTGGTTCAGACGAAAGGAATCGCGCATCAAGCGCTTGAGGCGATTGCGTTGAACGGCGAGCTTGACGCTCTTCTTGCCAATCACCAGGCCGAGCCGTGGGTGATCAAGGCCGTTCTCGCGAGCAAGGATCAGCAGGTTTTTCCCTGGAACCTTGCCGGTTGGGGAGTCGAAGACCGCTTTGAAGTGTCGGGGTGTAAGCAGTCGCTTTTCCCGACTGAAGTCCTGACTCACCACCTGTGCCGAAAAATCAAATGGCCAGACGCTTACGGCCTTTGGCACGACGACGCGACAGAACAGCGCGGCCGTTCTTGGTAGCCATACGGGCACGGAAACCGTGGGTGCGGGCGCGCTTGATGGTGCTTGGTTGGAAAGTACGTTTCATGGCGTGTTACCTGGTTTGTCGACGACGGGCCGGGATGGCCCCCTTTTTAAGAGACCGGCGATTCTAGAGAAAGCAAGCCCATAGGTCAATTTCCAACCAGTCTTTCCATATAGAGCACAGGATGGACGGTGCCTGCCGGTTCATCCCCAAGGGGTGCTTGATCGGACACACGAATCGGGGACAACATGAAAAAAAAGAAGAGACATATAAAAAGCTTTTCTGAAGAACTTATAAATCTTATGTGGGTAACCTTCTGTGGATAACCTCCTCAAGGCCATAATTCACGGCATGTACAGCGTTTTACAACCGTGTTCTCAACCGGTGCTGCACCTGTTTTATTCGTGCGGGCAAGCTGTGGATTAAAATGACACTTACCCACAGGCGAGTTATCAACAGGGCTGATCTCAGGGTTGTGCATAGCCCTCATGGGCGTTTATCCACAGACCTTATTCACAACGCGTAAAGGCCGTTTTGGTCGATAAATGGCTGTTTTGTCATGGCTCCTAACGTGTCCACATGTGGATAACTGGGCGCCCGACCGGTACAATGGCGGTTTGTTTTTGCCTCATCCGGCTTTCAAACTCAGGGGATATCCGTGTCAGTGGAACTTTGGCAGCAGTGCGTGGAGCTTCTGCGCGATGAACTGCCTGCCCAGCAATTCAACACCTGGATCCGTCCGCTACAGGTCGAAGCCGAAGGCGACGAGTTGCGCGTCTATGCGCCCAACCGTTTCGTTCTCGATTGGGTCAATGAAAAGTACCTGGGTCGCTTGCTCGAGCTGCTAGGTGAAAACGGCAGCGGTATTGCGCCTGCCCTTTCCTTGTTGATAGGTAGCCGTCGCAGCTCGGCTCCGCGTGCCGCGCCCAACGCACCGGTCAGTGCGGCCGTGGCTGCCTCGCTGGCTCAAGGCCAGGCGCACAAGCCTGCTCCGGTGGCAGCGGTCGAACCTGTTGCAGTGCCGGTGACCGAGCCGGTAATGGTCGATGATCTTGCCGAACCGTCCGCACGCGACAGCTTCGATGCCATGGCCGAAACGGCTGCGGCACCCGCCGTTGGTGGTCGGGCCGAGCAGCGCACCGTGCAGGTTGAAGGTGCGCTCAAGCACACCAGTTACCTGAACCGTACCTTCACTTTCGAAACCTTCGTCGAAGGTAAGTCGAACCAGTTGGCGCGTGCGGCTGCTTGGCAGGTCGCGGACAACCCCAAGCATGGTTACAACCCGCTTTTCCTTTATGGCGGTGTGGGCCTGGGTAAAACCCACCTTATGCATGCTGTGGGTAACCACCTGCTGAAGAAGAACCCGAACGCCAAGGTCGTGTACCTGCATTCGGAGCGCTTCGTCGCGGACATGGTCAAGGCTCTGCAACTGAACGCTATCAACGAATTCAAGCGTTTCTACCGCTCGGTGGATGCGTTGTTGATCGACGATATCCAGTTCTTTGCCCGTAAAGAGCGCTCGCAGGAAGAGTTTTTCCACACCTTCAACGCCCTGCTTGAGGGCGGCCAGCAGGTAATCCTGACCTCTGACCGTTACCCCAAGGAGATCGAAGGCCTGGAAGAGCGCTTGAAGTCGCGCTTTGGCTGGGGCCTGACGGTGGCCGTCGAGCCACCCGAGCTGGAAACCCGTGTGGCCATCCTGATGAAGAAGGCCGACCAGGCCAAGGTCGAGCTGCCGCATGATGCGGCCTTCTTCATTGCCCAGCGCATCCGCTCCAACGTGCGTGAGCTGGAAGGTGCCTTGAAGCGGGTGATCGCCCACTCGCACTTCATGGGCCGTGATATCACCATCGAACTGATCCGTGAGTCGCTGAAAGACCTGCTGGCGCTGCAGGACAAACTGGTCAGTGTGGATAACATTCAGCGAACCGTCGCCGAGTACTACAAGATCAAGATCTCTGATCTGTTGTCCAAGCGGCGTTCACGTTCTGTCGCTCGTCCACGCCAGGTGGCCATGGCCCTGTCGAAGGAGCTGACCAACCACAGTCTGCCGGAAATTGGCGACATGTTTGGTGGTCGCGACCACACGACCGTGCTGCACGCCTGCCGCAAGATCAACGAACTGAAGGAATCCGACGCGGACATCCGCGAGGACTACAAGAACCTGCTGCGGACGCTGACGACCTGATGGCCGTCTGCGCAGCTAATTGAAGGCAAGGGACTAGACCATGCATTTCACCATTCAACGCGAAGCCCTGTTGAAACCCCTGCAACTGGTCGCCGGTGTCGTCGAGCGCCGTCAGACCTTGCCGGTCCTGTCCAACGTATTGCTGGTTGTGCAAGGCCAGCAACTGTCGTTGACCGGTACCGACCTGGAAGTCGAACTGGTAGGCCGCGTGCAACTGGAAGAGCCGGCTGAGCCCGGCGAAATCACTGTCCCGGCACGCAAGCTGATGGACATCTGCAAAAGCCTGCCGAACGACGCCCTGATCGATATCAAGGTCGACGAGCAGAAACTGTTGGTCAAGGCCGGCCGTAGCCGCTTCACCCTGTCCACCCTGCCAGCCAATGACTTCCCGACGGTGGAAGAAGGCCCAGGCTCGCTGACCTGCAACCTGGAACAAAGCAAGCTGCGCCGGCTGATCGAGCGCACCAGCTTCGCCATGGCCCAGCAGGATGTGCGCTACTACCTGAACGGCATGCTGCTGGAGGTGTCCCGCAACACCCTGCGTGCAGTGTCTACCGATGGTCACCGGCTGGCGTTGTGCTCCATGACCGCGCCGATCGAGCAGGATGACCGCCATCAGGTCATCGTTCCACGCAAAGGTATCCTGGAGCTCGCGCGTTTGCTCACGGACCCGGAAGGCATGGTCAGCATCGTGCTGGGCCAGCATCACATCCGTGCCACCACCGGTGAATTCACTTTCACCTCCAAGCTGGTGGACGGCAAGTTCCCGGACTACGAGCGCGTACTGCCCAAGGGCGGCGACAAGCTGGTGGTCGGGGACCGCCAGGCCTTGCGTGAAGCCTTCAGCCGTACCGCGATTCTTTCCAACGAAAAGTACCGCGGCATTCGCCTGCAACTGGCTGCTGGCCAACTGAAAATCCAGGCCAACAACCCGGAGCAGGAAGAAGCAGAGGAAGAAATCAGCGTGGACTACGAAGGTAGCTCGCTGGAAATCGGCTTCAACGTCAGCTACCTGCTCGACGTGTTGGGCGTAATGACTACTGAGCAAGTTCGTCTGATTCTCTCGGATTCCAACAGCAGTGCCCTGCTGCAGGAAGCGGGCAATGACGATTCTTCCTATGTTGTCATGCCGATGCGCCTGTAACCCATAGCAGGCGACATGTCCCTTCGACGTATCATGGTCACCGCGGTGCGCAATTTGCACCCGGTGACTCTCTTACCCTCCCCCCGTATCAACATACTTTATGGCGCCAACGGCAGCGGCAAGACCAGCGTGCTTGAGGCCGTGCATTTGCTGGGGCTGGCGCGCTCTTTCCGCAGCACACGCCTGAACCCGGTTATCCAGTACGAACAGGCTGCCTGTACCGTGTTTGGTGAAGTGCAGTTGTCCGAGGGTGGCACCAGCAACCTGGGCGTCTCCCGGGAGCGCCAGGGGGAGTTCACTATTCGCATCGATGGGCAGAATGCGCGCAGCGCGGCGCAACTGGCGGAGTTGTTACCGCTTCAGCTCATCAACCCAGACAGTTTCCGCCTGTTGGAAGGTGCCCCGAAAATTCGCCGCCAGTTTCTGGATTGGGGGGTGTTCCACGTGGAACCTCGCTTCTTGCCAGCCTGGCAGCGGCTGCAGAAGGCGCTGCGGCAGCGGAACTCATGGTTGCGTCATGGTACACTTGACCCAGCTTCGCAAGCCGCCTGGGACCGGGAACTGTGCCTGGCCAGCGCGGAAATAGATGAATACCGTCGCAACTACATCAAGGCCTTGAAGCCCGTCTTCGAGCGAACCCTGAGCGAACTGGTCGAGCTGGACGGGTTGACCCTGAGCTACTACCGAGGCTGGGACAAGGACCGGGAACTGCAAGAAGTACTCGCCTCCTCTCTCCTTCGCGATCAGCAGATGGGCCATACCCAGGCCGGTCCGCAGCGTGCTGATCTGCGTCTTCGTCTGGCTGCCAACAATGCAGCCGACATCCTGTCGCGTGGTCAGCAAAAGCTGGTGGTGTGTGCATTGCGCATTGCCCAGGGCCACCTCGTTAGTCAGGCTCGCCGCGGTCATTGTATTTATCTCGTGGATGACTTGCCGTCCGAACTGGACGACCAGCATCGCCGCGCGCTGTGCCGCTTGCTTGAAGAATTACGCTGCCAGGTGTTCATCACCTGTGTAGATCACGAATTACTGAGGGAAGGCTGGCAGACGGAAACGCCAGTTGCTTTGTTCCACGTGGAACAAGGCCGTATCACCCAGACCCACGACCATCGGGAGTGAAGGCATGAGCGAAAATCAAACGTACGACTCCTCCAGCATCAAGGTGCTGAAAGGTTTGGATGCCGTACGCAAGCGTCCCGGCATGTACATTGGCGACACCGATGATGGTAGCGGCCTGCACCACATGGTCTTCGAGGTGGTCGACAACTCCATCGACGAAGCCCTCGCCGGTCACTGCGATGACATCACTGTCATTATCCATCCGGACGAATCCATCAGTGTGCGCGACAACGGTCGCGGCATTCCGGTCGACGTGCATAAAGAAGAAGGCGTTTCCGCAGCCGAGGTCATCATGACCGTGCTGCACGCTGGCGGTAAGTTCGACGACAACTCCTACAAGGTATCCGGCGGCCTGCACGGCGTAGGTGTTTCGGTCGTGAACGCGCTGTCCGAGAAGCTGGTGCTGACCGTTCGCCGTAGCGGAAAAATCTGGGAACAGACTTACGTTCACGGTGTCCCTCAAGCGCCTATGGCGGTTGTCGGTGACAGTGAAACCACCGGTACCCACATCCACTTCAAGCCTTCGGCTGAAACCTTCAAGAACATTCACTTCAGCTGGGACATCCTGGCCAAGCGTATTCGCGAGTTGTCGTTCCTCAACTCGGGCGTTGGCATTCTGCTGAAGGATGAGCGCAGCGGTAAGGAAGAGTTCTTCAAGTACGAAGGCGGCCTGCGCGCATTCGTCGAGTACCTGAACACCAACAAGACCCCGGTCAACTCCCAGGTGTTCCACTTCAACGTCCAGCGTGACGATGGCGTGGGTGTTGAAGTTGCTCTGCAATGGAACGACAGCTTCAACGAAAACCTGCTGTGCTTCACCAACAACATTCCGCAGCGTGACGGCGGTACTCACCTGGTGGGCTTCCGTTCCTCGCTGACCCGTAGCCTGAACAGCTACATCGAGCAGGAAGGCCTGGCCAAGAAGAACAAGGTGGCAACCACTGGCGATGATGCCCGTGAAGGCCTGACCGCGATCATCTCGGTGAAAGTGCCGGACCCCAAGTTCAGCTCGCAGACCAAAGACAAGCTGGTTTCCTCGGAGGTGAAAACCGCCGTGGAACAGGAGATGAACAAGTACTTCGCCGACTTCCTGCTGGAGAATCCGAACGAGGCCAAGGCGGTCGTTGGCAAGATGATCGACGCCGCGCGTGCCCGTGAAGCGGCACGTAAAGCCCGTGAGATGACCCGCCGCAAAGGTGCGCTGGACATCGCCGGCCTGCCAGGCAAACTGGCGGACTGCCAAGAGAAAGACCCGGCCCTTTCCGAACTGTACCTGGTGGAGGGTGACTCCGCCGGTGGTTCGGCCAAGCAAGGCCGTAACCGTCGTACCCAGGCGATCTTGCCGCTGAAGGGTAAAATCCTCAACGTCGAGAAAGCACGCTTCGACAAGATGATCTCGTCCCAGGAAGTGGGCACGCTGATCACCGCACTGGGCTGTGGTATCGGCCGCGAAGAGTACAACATCGACAAGCTGCGTTATCACAACATCATCATCATGACCGATGCTGACGTTGACGGTTCGCACATCCGCACCCTGCTGCTGACCTTCTTCTTCCGTCAGCTGCCGGAGCTGGTCGAGCGCGGCTACATCTACATTGCCCAGCCACCACTGTACAAGGTGAAGAAAGGCAAGCAGGAGCAGTACATCAAGGACGACGAGGCCATGGAAGAGTACATGACCCAGTCGGCCCTGGAAGATGCCAGCCTGCACCTGGACGAGTCGGCGCCAGCGGTTTCCGGTGTGCAGCTGGAAAGCCTGGTGAATGAATTCCGCGGCGTGATGAAAACCCTCAAGCGCCTTTCGCGCTTGTATCCGGAAGACATCACCGAGCACTTCATCTACCTGCCGGAAGTGACCGTGGAGCAGTTGGGTGACCACGCTGCGATGCAAGCCTGGCTGGTCAAGTTCCAGGAGCGTCTGAGCAACAGCCAGAAGTCGGGCCTGGTGTATCAGGCCAGCCTGCGCGAAGACAAGGAGCGCAACGTATGGCTGCCGGAAGTGGAAGTGACCTCCCACGGCCTGGCCAGCTACGTCACCTTCAACCGCGACTTCTTCGGCAGCAACGACTACCGCTCGGTTGTTAACCTGGGTGCCAAGCTCGCCACTCTGTTGGGTGACGGTGCATACGTGCAGCGTGGTGAACGCCGCAAGGCGATCAGTGAGTTCAAGGAAGCACTGGACTGGCTGATGAACGAAACCACCAAGCGCCACACCATCCAGCGCTACAAAGGGCTGGGTGAGATGAACCCTGAGCAGCTGTGGGAAACCACCATGGACCCGACCGTGCGCCGCATGCTCAAGGTCACCATCGAGGATGCGATCGCAGCCGACCAGATCTTCAACACCCTGATGGGTGATGCGGTCGAGCCGCGCCGTGACTTCATCGAAAGCAACGCGCTGTCGGTGTCGAACCTGGACTTCTGATCAGGTGTGATCCGCCACCCACTAAAAAGCCCGCTGATGCGGGCTTTTTAGTGTCTGAAAATCAGTAACCGCTGAGAATGTTAACGATCACACCACTGGCAATAGCCACCAGCACGTAGTCGCCATTCACATACAACCAGCGATGGTCACGCGGTGGCGCATACAAGTGGCGTGCTTTCCAGTCAGTCACCCAGTAGCGGTCGCCACGGTAGTGTGGGTCAACCACATGCCCTCGTTGCCACTGCTGGTGAGGCACCGGCATGCCTTGTTGGGGGCGGAAGTTCGGGTTGCGGTAATCGGGTGCACGACCGTTGTCATGGCGGCCTTGCTGCTTTGGCTGGCCATGCGGCGGGTTGCCTTGGTGCGATGGGCCATCATCATGCCGGTCGGGTGGGCCCGGTTGTGCGAAGCTGGCCAAGGGTGCGCTGAGCATGAGCGCGGCGCAGATCACGGTTAGGGTTTTCTTCATTTGATGCGGTCCTCTGCCTGTTAACGCCTGGCGTTCACTGACTGCCAGATTCGGATAACTGATCAGACCACGATTTTTGCCCTTTAATGTCAGGGCGCAGGTAAAGGTCCGGTAAAGTCTGCCGCCCTTTCAATTCAGCCCGAGCGCCTTCAAACGGCGATAGAGCGTGCGTTCGCTCATGCCAAGATGGCTGGCCAGTTCGCTACGCGAGCCCTTGAATTGTTCCAGCGCCTGAGCCAGCTCCCCCAGGTTTTTTCGACGGCCATCTTTCGTGATCGCCCCAGCCGGCCCGATATCTTCTGGCAAGTGTTCAGGTCGGATCAGCCCGTCATCGGCAAACAGCCGCGCCCTTTCCAGTATGTTGCGCAGCTCGCGGATATTGCCGGGAAACGGATGCAAGCCAAGCTGCTGCAAGGCATCCTCACTCAGGCTGGGCGTAGGCTTGCCAGCCATTCGCTGTAACAGGCTTTGCGCGAGCAGCGGCAGATCTTCCACCCGCTCGCGCAGCGCAGGCAGGCGAATGGGGAAACCGCTGATGCGGTAATACAGGTCTTCACGGAAGGTGCCCTGCGCAACCATTTGCTTGAGCGGTTTGTGTGTGGCCGAAACCAGGCGGAAGTCCGAGTGCACCGTGCGCAGGCTGCCCACCGGGCGGAAGCTGCCGGATTCGATCAGGCGCAGCAGCTTCACCTGCATCGCCAGCGGCACCTCACCGATTTCGTCGAGAAAAAGGGTGCCTCCATGGGCCGCCTCGGCCAGGCCGATCTTGCGTTGGTTGGCACCGGTGAACGCGCCTTTTTCATAACCGAACAACTCGCTTTCGAACAGCGACTCGGTCAGGCCAGTGCAGTCGACCACCACCAGCGGGCCGTTGGCTCTGGGGCTGCCCATATGCACCGCACGGGCGAACAGCTCTTTACCACTACCCGATTCACCCTGCAGCAATACCGGGATCTGCGCTGGCGCCGCACGTTGCAGGCTGGCCAAGGCGGCCTTGAAGGCTGGCGCGCGTCCGACCAAGCCCTGCTCCTGAGGTTGCGCTGACGCGAGGGTGATGGTGGTCAGGCGTTCGACAAAGGCCACCACCCTGCCCTGCTCATCCAGGATCGGGCGCAGTTCGACATCGACATGCTCGGGGCCACGTGGTGTGTGATGAATGTGCAATACCCGCTCCGGCACCTTGCTGTCCCAGGCTTTGCGCATCGGGCAATGCTCGCCGGCCTGGTCGCAGGGCACGGCGTAGTGATGCGAGACCTTGTGGCATTTTTCGCCCAACGGGGCCTGCTCGTGGTGGCCGAACTGGCGGCGATAGGCGGCGTTGGCGGCCAGGATGTTGTAGTCGGTGTCCAGCACGATGGCCGGGAGGGCATCGTGCTCAAGGTAGGAAACCAGCGCTAGGATAAGGGGATGAGCTTCAGGCATGACGGCACCGTTGGATGACCGGCGCAGGGTAACAAGGACTGCCAAACACTGCCATTGGCTGACAGTCGACTGCCACATGGGCTGCCAGTATTGCTGCCAGTTGTTTGCAATGGGCCGGTTTCATTGGCCCAAGCACGTTAAAAAGCCTGGCATGCATCTTGATAAACCTCCTGTTACTGCCTACGCCTTACAAGGCGGGGCGGATAAATTGGAGAACGTGATGATCATCGGCAACAACCTTCACGTGGACGCCTTTTACGACAAGGCGACCTCGACCATCAGCTACCTGGTCATGGACCGTGAAACCCGGCAGTGCGCATTGATCGACAGCGTGCTTGATTACGATCCCAAGTCCGGGCGCACCTGCAGCACATCGGCGGATCGCCTCATCGCACGCGTGACCGAACTGAATGCCAGCGTGCGCTGGGTGCTGGAAACCCATGTACACGCCGACCACCTTTCAGCGGCTGCCTACCTGAAGGAAAAGCTGGGCGGCCACACCGCTATTGGTGCTCACATCACCCAAGTGCAGAAAGTGTTCGGTGCGCTGTTCAACGCTGAGCCTGGCTTCGCCCACGACGGCAGCCAGTTTGATGTGCTGCTCGAAGACGAGGAGGGTTTCAGGATCGGAAACCTGCATGCCCGTGCACTGCACACCCCAGGGCACACGCCCGCGTGCATGAGCTTCATGATCGAAGACGCTGGCGAAATTGCGGTGTTTGTCGGCGATACGCTGTTCATGCCCGACTACGGTACTGCCCGCTGTGACTTCCCGGGTGCCGATGCCCGCACCCTGTACCGCTCGATCCGTCGATTGCTGGCTTTCCCCGACCAGACCCGGCTGTTCATGTGCCACGACTACCTGCCGGGTGGCCGCGACATGCAGTACGTCACTACCGTGGCCGAACAGCGCGCCAGCAACATCCACATTCATCAGGGCATCGACGAAGACAGTTTTGTCGCCATGCGTGAAGCACGCGACAAGACCCTCGACATGCCAGTGCTGATCCTGCCTTCGGTGCAGGTGAACATGCGCAGCGGCCAGTTCCCTGCGCCGGAAGAGAACGGCGTGAGCTACCTGAAGATTCCGCTGAACAAGCTGTAACCGCCCTGCCCCATAATCAGATTTCCAGGATTTACCGCCATGCCTGCCTTGTTGTCCCCTGCCAATACCGACCATCACAAAGTGGTCATCGTCGGTGCCGGTGCCGCCGGTATCGCTACCGCTTCCAGCCTGATCAGCCGTGACCCGTCGCTGGACGTTGCCTTGATCGACCCCGCCGAAGTGCATTACTACCAACCCGGCTGGACCATGGTCGGTGCCGGTGTGTTCAAGGCACCGAGCACCGCCCGCACCATGGCCTCGACCATTCCGCGCGGGGTACGCTGGGTCAAGGCGCGGGTGCAGGCTTTCGATCCGCTGGGCCAGTTGGTCGTCCTCGAGGACGGTCGCGCCATCAGCTATGAACAGCTGGTAGTCTGCCCCGGCCTTACGCTGGACTGGGCGGCCATTGACGGGCTCAGCGAAACCCTGGGCCGCAACGGCGTCACCTCCAACTACCGCTACGACCTGGCGCCCTATACCTGGGAGCTGGTGCAGAAGCTCAAGCAAGGCCGTGCCATATTCAGCCAGCCGCCCATGCCGATCAAATGTGCGGGCGCGCCGCAGAAGGCGTTGTACCTGTCTTGCGACCACTGGTTACGCCACGGCCATCTGGGGGCAGTGAAAGCCAGCTTCTTCAATGCTGGCGCTGTGCTGTTCGGTGTGGCGGACTATGTGCCCGCGCTGATGAAGTACATAGACAAATACGCCGTGGACCTCCATTTCTCCCACCGACTGGTGGCCGTGGATGGCCCGAACAAGCGCGCCACCTTCGTGTGCACCCTGCCCGACGGCAGCAGCGAAACGCACATCGAGGCCTTTGACATGCTCCATGTGGTCCCTCCCCAGGTGGCGCCGGCCTTCATTCGTGAAAGCCCCTTGGCCGATAACGCGGGCTGGGTCGATGTCGACCCGCATACCCTGCGCCACCGCAAGTACATCAACATCCATGCCCTGGGTGATGTGGCCAACACCAGCAATGCCAAGACTGCTGCGGCTGCCCGTAAGCAGGCGCCGGTCGTGGCCAACAACGTGTTGGTGGCATTGGGCAGGTTGCCTACCCTCGCCCAGTACGACGGCTATGGCTCGTGCCCGCTGACTGTAGAGCGCGGCAAAATCGTCCTGGCTGAGTTCACCTATGGCGGCAAGCTGGCACCGAGCTTCCCCAGCTGGTTGCTGGATGGCCGCAAACCAACGCGCCTGGCTTGGTTGCTGAAGGCGCAAGCGCTGCCACCGCTGTACTGGCAAGGCATGCTGAAGGGCCGCGAGTGGCTGGCTCGGCCGCAGCCGTTGGGTGCAGAGGGTGGGAAGTGATCGAACATCAATTGTTGGGGGCGGGCCTGGGCGCGATCATCGGCGCGGTCCTGGCATTGACCGGCGCAGGCGGTGGCATTCTCGCCGTGCCTTTGTTGGTGTTCGGGCTGGGGCTGTCGATGGTCGAGGCCGCTCCGGTCGGCCTGCTGGCCGTAGGCCTGGCTGCAGCGGTTGGCGCGGTGCTGGGCCTACGACAGGGGCTGGTGCGTTATCGGGCGGCGCTGTTCATTGCGATGGTGGGTGTGGTTGCCGCGCCGTTCGGGCTGATGCTTGCGCACCGCTTGCCGAACACACCCTTGCAGGTGGTGTTCGCGGGTGTGTTGGTGTACGCCTGCCTGCGTATCTGGCGCAAGGCTGCCAAGGAGCTGCGCGGTGAAGCCAATGACGCCCATCGCTATATCGAACCCTGTGTGTTGAACCCGTTGCAGGGCCGTTTGCGCTGGACCCTTCCCTGCGCGCGTGCCCTGGCATTCACCGGGGCGTTGTCTGGGTTACTGTCCGGCCTGTTGGGTGTGGGTGGTGGCTTCGTCATCATCCCTGCGTTGAACCGCTATACCAACCTGCGCATGGCCAGCATCGTTTCCACTTCGTTGGCAGTAATCGCCCTGGTATCCACCGGAAGTGTGGTCAGCGCCAGCCTGGCGGGCGCCATGCAGTGGCAGGTCGGGGCACCCTTCGCTTTTGGCGCGGTGCTCGGCTTGCTACTGGTGAGGCCTCTGGCTGCGAAGTTGGCTGGGCCGCGCTTGCAGCAATTGTTTGCGGTGGCTGGATGGGCGGCGGCTCTGCTTCTGGCCGTCAAGGCACTGTGGGGCTAGGCCGCTTGGGGGCAGGTCGAGCAACTCTTATGTCAATAAACACACAGTTCAGCTGTGCAATTTGATCCTGAGGAAGCGTGACCTACTCCCTTTGAGTCTTCCACATTGATAGTTTGCACTCCATTAAAAGCCCAGTGGTTACTTGAACCAGCAACAGCTCAGAGGAGTGCACCCGTGGACAGCACCTGCATGTACAAATTTACCGACAGTGAACGCGATCAGTTGGCGAGGGTATTGGCCACTATTAATTATGATACGCAAGGGGATCAAGTTTATATTACAGACCTACGGATGGCCGCTGCGTCCACGTTGCCAAGGCGCGTCATAGATATACTTTCCGAACAGCGTGCGTCGCTGCATCCCAAGCCCTACCTTGTGTTCGAAAACCTGCCGGTCGATGAACAAGTGTTTACCACTCCGGATCCACAAAGGTTCCTCCCCGCGTGCAAAAGCGGCACGATCAGTGAAAACCTGATCATGATGTTTGCCGCGTTGATAGGTGAACCGTACTTGGTGCAGTTTGAGGGTGCCAATATCGTCAATAATCTTATACCGGGTACCCAGACAAAAGGTGAGTACACAGGACTTGGCTCCGATGTGGAACTTGACTTTCATATCGAGAACGCGGCATTGAAGTTTATGGACGGGTTGAATGCTTACCCGCTCGGCCTGCTGCTCACCGGTGTTCGGCATGACCGCAACGGCCCGATGACGCGCCTTGCCGACGCCCGCAACGCGCTCGATTTGCTCGATGCGAGCGATGTCTCGTGGCTGCGTCAACCGCTCTACCAAATCAAGGTTCCCTATCGCTGGCGGAAGGAAGGAACCTACGTAACCCCAGCCGTTCCAATGGTTTGCGGCAGCAACAGTTTTCCAGAAATCAATGCTGTATTTTACCCCGATATGGTTGAGGCGTTGAATGCGCGTGCCGCCCAGGCAATGGAAAAATTCCATGACGCAATAAAAACGGTATCGATTGGTGTCGATATAAAACCGGGAATGTTGGCTTATATTGATAATCGCTTCACACTTCACTCGCGTGACCGTTTCAGTGCATCACTCGATGACCTGAACAACCCGATGCGTTGGGTGCAGCGCGTGTTTGTCGCCAACAATTTGTGGGGGCACCGTCAGTTGCAAAGGGTGAAGTCGCGAATCTTCCTGCCACAGGAGGCGAGCGCATGCTGACTACCTTCTTCTCGGTATTACCAATCTTTCTATTGATAGTTGCCGGTAATACCGTCAAGCGGTGGTTCATCAGTGATGCGGGCTGGTGGAAACATGTCGATAAATTGGTTTACTACCTGTTTTTTCCAGCCCTGCTCATACGGGATATCAGTGAGGCCGACTTTGGCAGTGGTGAAACGTCTACCGCCATTTTTGCGACAGTGGGCGCAACGTTGGTGGTTGCGGTTATCATATTTTTGGGCCAGGCAATCCTCAGGGTTCGAAACGACCTGTTCACGTCGATTTTTCAAGGTGGTATACGCTACAACTCGTATGTGTTCATTGCCTTGGCGCATTCCTTGTATGGTGCTGAAGGGGTTGCGATATCCGGTGTATTCGTTGCTTATCTGATCATTACCACCAATGTGATGAGTGTGTTGGTGATGAATCAGTTTGGTGAGGGCGGTCGCAAATCACCGGGCAGCATGCTTGCCGCGCTCATCAAAAACCCGCTGATCATTGGGGCACTGGTGGGGTTGGCCCTGAACCTGTACGAGGTGCGCATCGTGGGGCCGGTTGAGCAGTTCATGAGCTATCTGGGTAGTGCTGCTACCCCGCTTAGCTTGATGTCTGTAGGTGCTGGGCTGATGTTGAATCTTCAGGTAGCGGGTGTTCTGGCTACGCTGTACGTGGTCGTGCTGAAGCTTTTGCTGCTGCCAATCGTGACGCTGGCTTTAATCATGGGCCTTGGCGTCTCTGGTACCGCAGCCAATGTTGCGTTGCTGTATGCCTGCGTCCCATGTGCGGGTAATGCTTACATCCTGGCCAGGCAAATGGGTGGTGATGCGCCAGCCATGGCCTCGATGATTACCTGGACGACGTTGGTCTCTACTATCACCATCACTTTGATAGTGAGTATGGTCGAGCTCTAGGTCGCTTCGATCAGTCACTGGCAGTGCCGCGTGCTGAGCGCGGCGCTGCTGTTTGTCGTGGCTCATTACTGGGCCAGAAGTTCGTTTTGTTCAGCAAAACACAGCGCCAGCAGGTAGTCCCATACCACCCGCAGGCGCACTGATTTGTGCAGCTCGCGCCGTGTGCAGATCCAGTAGCTGCGCTGGATGGTTTCACCCGGCAGCACGCGCACCAGCGTCGGGTCGTGGCGAGCCATGTAATTGGGCAGCACTGCAATGCCCAGGCCGGCACGGGCAGCGGCCTGTTGGGCGATTACACTGGTGCTGCGAAACACTACATTCGGGGCCCGGCAGAAACTGTTGAGAAACAACAGTTCCTGGCTGAACAGCAGGTCGTCTACGTAGCCGATCCAGCTGTGCCGGGCCAGGTCTTCGCGGTTGCGCAGGGGCGGTGCGCGGTCCAGGTAGTCCTGGCTGGCGTACAGGGCCAGTCGATAATCGGTGAGTTTGCGGGTGATCAGCAGGTCGGCATTGGGCCGTTCCAAGTGGATGCTGATTTCTGCTTCGCGATTGAGGATGCTGACGAAACGCGGTACGGCGACCAGCTCCACTTCCAGGCCGGGGTAGCGCTCGAACAACGCGTTCATGCGTGGTGTGAAGAACATGATGCCGATGCCTTCGGTCACCCCCAGGCGAATCTTGCCCAATGGGGTGATGGCCTGGGTGATTTCTTCCTGCGCCAGCAGCGCGACATTTTCCATGGCCTCGGCGTGTTTGAGCAAGGCTTGGCCCGAGGGGGTCAGCTCGTAGCCTTGGGCATGTTGTACAAATAGTGCGGTGCCCAGGCTTTGCTCGATGCTCTCGATGTGCCGAGCCACGGTGCTGTGGGTGGTGTTGAGGCGCTTGGCGGCAGTGAGTAGGCGGCCGCTGCGCTGCAACTCGAGGAAAAACCGAAGATCGTTCCAGTCGAACATGCTTGTCCCTATGCATCCAGACGGCGAGAACCTTTGCAGGCGCACGCCGTTGCAGTGATGGTCGCTGTGCTAAAACGCACAGCGGCTGCGCGAAATCTCGTGTTTCCTCCACGAAATTACTCACTAAGATGGATCGGGACAAGAATAAAAAACAGGCCCGAGGTTGCACATGCCATCAGCCGATTCTGCCTTCGACTACGTGGTCGTAGGGGCCGGTCCCGCCGGTTGCCTGCTGGCCAATCGTTTGTCCGCCGACCCTTCCTGCCGCGTCTTGCTGCTGGAAGCGGGAGGCCGCGATAACTATCCCTGGATCCACATTCCCGTGGGTTATCTCTACTGCATAGGCAACCCGCGCACTGACTGGTGTTTCAAGACCGAGCACCAGGCTGGTCTTGGCGGTCGCGCACTGGGCTACCCGCGCGGCAAGGTGCTTGGTGGCTGCTCCTCGATCAACGGCATGATCTACATGCGTGGCCAGGCGGCCGACTATGATGCTTGGGCCGAGCAAGGTAACGACGGTTGGGCCTGGAAAGATGTATTGCCGCTGTTCAAGGCCAGCGAGAACCACTTTGCCGGCGCCAGCGAGCACCACGGCGGTGACGGCGAATGGCGGGTCGAGCGCCAGCGCTACAGCTGGCCGATTCTCGATGCTTTCCGCGATGCCGCCGAGCAAAGTGGCGTCGGCAAGGTCGATGACTTCAACACCGGCGACAACCAAGGCTGTGGATACTTTCAGGTCAACCAGCGCAGCGGCGTACGCTGGAACGCCTCCAAAGCCTTCCTGCGACCGATCAAGGACCGCGCTAACCTCACCGTGCTGACCGGCGTTCAGGTTGATCAGGTACTGCTCAACAATACCCGTGCGCGGGCTGTGAAAGCATTTTGGCAAGGCGCTTGGCACGAGTTTGCGGCGCGCCGCGAGATCATCCTTTGCGCCGGAGCCGTCGGTTCACCTGGCATTCTGCAGCGCTCCGGTATCGGCCCGCGCCAACTGCTGGAAAGCCTGGGTATCGGCGTTCGCCACGACATGCCGGGTGTCGGCGGCAACCTTCAGGACCATCTGCAACTGCGCCTGATCTACCAGGTCCGCAACGCCCGCACCTTGAACCAGATGGCCAACAGCCTCTGGGGCAAGATGGGTATGGGCTTGCGATACCTCTATGACCGCAGTGGCCCGCTGGCCATGGCGCCGAGTCAATTGGGGGCATTTGTGCGTTCAAGTCCGGATCAGGCCACTGCCAACCTGCAGTACCACGTGCAGCCGCTTTCACTGGAGCGCTTCGGCGAGCCGTTGCATCCGTTCCCGGCGTTCACCGCTTCGGTGTGTAACCTGCGCCCGGCCAGCCGCGGGCGTATCGATATCCGCAGCACCGACATGAACAGCACGCCGCTGATCGACCCCAATTACCTCAGCGACCCACAGGACCTGCGCGTCGCTGCCGATGCCATTCGCCTTACCCGGCGCATCGTCCAGGCCCCTGCCCTCGCGGCGTTCGAGCCCAAGGAATACCTGCCGGGCCCGGCCCTGCAAACCGAGGAAGAACTGTTCGAGGCCGCTGGCAAAATCGGCACCACCATCTTCCACCCGGTCGGTACCTGCCGCATGGGCGCCGGCGCCCTGGACGTTGTGGATAACCAGCTGCGCGTACACGGCATCCCCGGCCTGCGCGTAGCGGATGCCTCGATCATGCCGCAGATCACTTCCGGCAATACCTGCTCACCCACCCTCATGATCGCCGAAAAGGCGGCGCAACTGATTCTCAAAGGAGCTGCGACCCAAACCTATCTGAATGAAGACGCCTTACCGACGCCCTGACCGGGTGCGTGCAGTACCGGCGGCTTGCGGTCAGAGGCTGCCGACAGTGGAACAACAAGAATAATCACTGTGGCCTGCGGGCCGAGGACAGCAACGATGTCGGATTACATCCAAGAGCAGGGTGCGGCGGCCAGCAGCTCCAGCCGCCGTGAAGAACGCAAGATCATTTTCGCGTCATCCCTCGGGACAGTTTTCGAGTGGTATGACTTTTTTCTCTATGGCGCGTTGGCAGCGGTCATCAGCAAGCAGTTTTTTGCGGGTGTGAACGACACCACCGCCTTCATCTTCGCCCTTATGGCCTTCGCCGCCGGTTTTCTGGTGCGGCCCTTCGGTGCACTGGTGTTCGGTCGCCTGGGCGATATGATCGGGCGCAAGTACACCTTCCTGGTCACCATCGTGCTGATGGGCCTGTCCACCTTCGCGGTGGGGCTGTTGCCCACCTATGCCAGCATCGGCATCGCAGCACCGATCATCCTGGTGATTCTGCGGATGTTGCAGGGGCTGGCGCTGGGCGGTGAGTACGGCGGTGCTGCCACTTATGTGGCTGAACACGCACCGCCTGGCAAGCGTGGCTTCCACACCGGTTTCATCCAGTCCACCGCCACCCTTGGGCTGCTGCTGTCGCTGCTGGTGGTATTGGGCAGCCGCTACATCAGCGGCGACCAGTTCGAAACCTGGGGCTGGCGCCTGCCGTTCCTGCTGTCGATCGTGCTGCTGGCCATCTCCACCTGGATTCGTATGAGCATGCACGAATCGCCGGCGTTCGTGAAAATGAAGGCCCAGGGCAAGGTGAGCAAATCGCCGATCCGTGAGTCGTTCACCTCCTGGCCAAACCTGAAGGTGGTACTTACCGCCCTGTTCAGCATCAACGCCGGGCAAGCCGTGACCTTCTACACGGCGCAGTTCTACGTGCTGTTCTTCATGACCCAGATGCTGAAGATGGACCCGGCCCAGGCCAACACCCTGCTGATCATCAGTGTGGTGATTGGTGCGCCGTTCTTCGTGTTCTTCGGCTGGTTGTCCGACCGTATCGGCCGCAAGCCGATCCTGATGCTCGGCCTGCTGCTGGCCACCGTGCTGTACTTCCCGCTGTTCAAGGCGCTGAGCCACTACGCCAACCCGCAGATTGATGCCGCCAGCCGTCAGGCGCCAATCGTGGTAACCGCCGACCCGCAAGGCTGCACCTTCCAGTTCGACCCGGTGGGCAAGGCGCGTTTCGACAGCCCGTGCGACAAGGTCAAGACGTTCCTGGTCAAGCAGGGCTTGCCGTACAAATCGGTGAGCGTGGCGGGCAGTGATGTAGTGGTGAATATTGGCGACAAGGCCATCAATGGCTTCGACGAAACCGCCATGCGTGCGGCAATCGAGCAGGCGGGCTACCCAGCCAAGGCCGACCCGGCGCAGGTCAACCAGGTGATGGTGGTGGTGCTGATCGTGGCGATGATTCTGATCGCGACCATGACCTACGGCCCCTTGGCGGCGGTAATGGTCGAACTGTTCCCGACCCGTATCCGCTACACCTCGATGTCACTGCCCTACCACATTGGCAACGGCTGGTTCGGCGGCTTCCTACCGACGGTCTCGTTCGCGCTGGTGGTGTACACCGGGGATATCTTCTACGGGCTGTGGTACCCGATTCTGGTGACCGGGGTGAGCCTGGTGGTGGGGATCTTCTGCCTCAAAGAAACCAAGGATGTGGATATCGACAAGGTCTGATGCTGTCCACACGCCATAAAAAAACCGGCTGTAAAAGCCGGTTTTTTTATGCCTCGAAAAAACTTATGCACGATTTCAAGAAAAATGTCATACGTAGAAATAAACAGCTAATTCAATTACTTAGGGATCACTTGAAGCATTCGATCGAAAAACTGCTCACAAGTTATCCACAGAAAATCAAGCTGTCTGTTCCTGGGGTTTTTCCTCTGCTGGCGGCAGCGAACCCATGGCCCGCTGAGTCGCCTCGTTCCACGCTGCGGCGCGGTCGTTGAGCTCTGCAATGGCACGTGGCCCGCTGCCATTGGCGTACATGGGTTCGCCAATGACCACCTCGATGGTGCCAGAGCGTTTGCCCCAACCCGTCTTTGGCCAGAACTTGCCCGCGTTGTGGGCAATCGGCAGCACCGGCAGCCCGGCATTTACCGCCAGAGCGGTACCGCCACGGGAAAACTTGCCCACCGTGCCGAAGGGCACGCGGGTGCCTTCCGGGAAAATCAGCACCCAGGTCTTCTGCTTGAGCAGCTCGTCACCCTTGCTCGCCACCTGGCGCAGGGCTTCCTTGGGGTTGTCGCGGTTGATCGCGATCGGTCGCAGCATGGCCATGGCCCAGCCGAAGAACGGCACATACAGCAGCTCGCGCTTGAGCACTTGGCTCAACGGCGAGAAGTACTGGGACAGGAAGAAGGTTTCCCAGGTGCTCTGGTGGTTCGACAGGATCACGCAAGGCTCATTGGGCACGTTCTCGGCGCCAGTGATCTTGTAGTCGATGCCGAGAATGGTGCGCACCAGGAACAGCGCGCAGCGGCACCAATATACGTTGATGAACTTGTAGCGCTTGGGGAACGACAGGAACGGCGCGACGAAAAAGCTCAGCGAGCACCACAGCAGCGAACTGGTGCCCAGCAGCAGGTAAAAAAGAAAGATTCTGATCGCCTGCAGGATCGACATAGTGGCTTGTACCATTGCGGGGCATGCCCGCCTGAGAAAAGTGCGCCCGAAGGCGCACTGTTTAAATTAGTTCTCTGGCGATAGCTGCCAGATCGTCGAAAATCAGTGTAGTTTCCGGGACACCTTTTTCCAGGGTCCGCTCGCCCTTGCCGGTTTTCACCAACACGGGTTGTGCACCGACGGCCAGGGCGGCCTCCAGGTCACCTTTGCTGTCGCCAACAAACCAGACGCCCTCAAGGCCGACCTGGTAATGCTCGGCGATAGCCCGCAGCATGCCAGGCTTGGGCTTGCGGCAATCGCAGCCTTCGTCCGGCCCGTGCGGGCAATACACGATATGGCCCACCTCGCCGCCCTGCTCGGCCACCAGCGCGCGCAGGCGCGCGTGCATGGCCTCAAGGGTTGCCAGAGTGTAATAGCCACGGGCAATACCGGACTGGTTGGTGGCCACGGCCACCTTCCAGCCCGCCTTGCTCAACTGCGCGATCGCTTCGACCGAACCCGGGATCGGTACCCACTCTTCCAGCGTCTTGATATAGGCGTCGGAGTCATGGTTGATCACCCCGTCACGGTCGAGAATCAGCAGTTTCAAGGCTTACCCCAGCAGCGAAATGTCGGCCACGCCCAGGAACAGACCGCGCAGGCGGCTGAGCAGGGCATAACGGTTGGCGCGTACCTTGGCGTCTTCGGCGTTAACCATCACCGCCTCGAAGAAGGCGTCGACCGGGTCACGCAGGGCCGCCAGGCGGGCCAGCGATTCGCTGTACTGGCGTGCAGCAGCCATCGGTTGCACGGCCTGGTCGGCTTGCTGAATGGCCGAGTACAGGGAGAACTCGTTGGCATTGTCGAAGTACTTGGGCTCGACCTGTTCGGCGATGGCGCCTTCGGCCTTGCTCAGCAGGTTCGACACACGCTTGTTCACCGCGGCCAGGGCTTCGGCTTCCGGCAGCTTGCGGAAGGCCTGCACGGCCTGTACGCGCTGGTCGAAGTCCAGGGCAGAACCTGGCTGCAGGGCACGCACCGACAGGTAGGTGGCCACGTCGATGCCTTCGTCTTCGTAGCGTGCACGCAGGCGGTCGAAGATGAATTCCAGCACCTGCTCCGACAAGCCGGCAGCCTTGACCTTGGCACCGAACTGCTTGACCGCGAACTCGACCGCACCGGTCAGGTTCAGGTCCAGCTGCTTCTCGATCAGGATACGCAGCACGCCCAAGGCAGCACGGCGCAGGGCGTAGGGGTCTTTGCTGCCGGTTGGCAGCATGCCGATGCCGAAGATACCCACCAGGGTATCGAGCTTGTCGGCGATGGCCACGGCAGCCCCGGTAAGGGTCTGCGGCAGCTCGGCGCCAGCACCGCGCGGCATGTACTGCTCGTTCAGGGCCAGGGCCACATCTTCCGGCTCACCGTCGTTGAGCGCGTAGTAGTAACCGGCAACACCCTGCATTTCAGGGAACTCGCCAACCATCTCGGTGGCCAGGTCGCACTTGGACAGCAGGCCGGCACGGCCAGCGCGCTGGGCGTCGCCACCGATCAGCGGGGCGATGAAGGCAGCCAGTTTGGAAACGCGCTCGGCTTTGTCGTACACAGTGCCCAGCTGGGCCTGGAACACCACGTTCTTCAGGCGCTCGTTGAAGGTTTCCAGCGGCTGCTTCTTGTCTTGCTTGAAGAAGAACTCGGCGTCGGTCAGGCGTGGGCGCACAACCTTCTCGTTGCCTTGCACGATCTGCTTCGGGTCGCGGCTTTCAACGTTGGCCACGGTGATGAAGCGCGGCAGCAGCTTGCCTTCGCTGTCCAGCAGGCAGAAGTACTTCTGGTTGTCCTGCATGGTGGTGATCAGGGCTTCCTGCGGCACTTCGAGGAAGCGCTCCTCGAACGAGCACACCAGCGGCACTGGCCATTCGACCAAGGCAGTCACTTCGTCCAGCAGCGCCGGTGGCACGATGGCAGTGCCTTCCTGCTGCATGGCCAGCTCGGCGGTACGCTTGCTGATCAGCTCGCGACGCTCGGCGAAGTCGGCCAACACGTAGGCTTTGCGCAGGTCTTCGACGTAGTTGGCCGGGGTGGTGATGACCACGTTCTCCGGGTGGTGGAAGCGGTGACCACGGGATTCACGGCCGGCCTTCTGCGACAGGATGGTGCAGTCGACCACCTGGTCGCCCAGCAGCATCACCAGCCATTGGGTAGGGCGCACGAACTCTTCACGGCTGGCCGCCCAGCGCATGCGCTTGGGAATCGGCAGGTCGTTGAGCGAGTCTTCGACGATGGTTGGCAGCAGGCCGGCAGTGGCCTTGCCCGGGATGTGCTGGGAGAAGCGCAGCTTGGGGCCGCTCTGGTCGATTTCGGCCAGCTCCACGCCGCACTTCTTGGCGAAGCCCAAGGCAGCCTGGGTCGGCTCGCCGTCTTTGAAAGCAGCCTGCAGGGGCGGGCCGTCGATGTTGATGCTGCGGTCAGGCTGCTGCACGTCCAGCTGGCGGATCAGCACGGCCAGGCGGCGCGGTGCGGCATACACCTGCTTACCGGTGTAGTTCAGGCCAGCAGCCTGCAGGCCCTTCTCGATACCGGCCAGGAAGGCTTCGCCGAGGCTGGCGAGGGCTTTCGGTGGCAGCTCTTCGGTGCCCAGTTCTACCAGGAAATCTTGAGCACTCATTGTGCAGCCTCCAGCTTAGCCAACACTTCGTCACGCAGTTCGGGGGTGGCCATCGGGAAGCCCAGGCGTGCGCGGGCTTGCAGATAGCTTTGCGCCACGTCCCGGGCCAGGGTACGTACACGCAGGATGTAACGCTGGCGCTCGGTTACCGAGATGGCGCGGCGGGCGTCCAGCAGGTTGAAGGTGTGCGAGGCCTTCAGGACCATTTCGTAGGTCGGCAGCGGCAGCTCCAGCTTGATCAGGCGGTTGGCTTCGCTTTCGTAGAAGTCGAACAGTTCGAACAGCTTGTCGACGTTGGCGTGTTCGAAGTTGTAGGTCGACTGCTCCACTTCGTTCTGGTGGAACACGTCGCCATAGGTGACCTTGCCGAACGGGCCGTCGGCCCACACCAGGTCGTACACCGAGTCGACGCCCTGGATGTACATGGCCAGGCGCTCCAGGCCGTAGGTGATTTCACCGGTGACCGGGTAGCACTCGATGCCGCCTACCTGCTGGAAGTAGGTGAACTGGGTCACTTCCATGCCGTTCAGCCAGATTTCCCAGCCCAGGCCCCAGGCGCCGAGGGTTGGCGATTCCCAGTTGTCTTCGACGAAGCGGATGTCGTGCACCAGCGGGTCCAGGCCGATGGCTTTCAGCGAGCCGAGGTACAGCTCCTGGAAGTTGGCCGGGTTCGGCTTGAGCACCACCTGGAACTGGTAGTAGTGCTGCAGGCGGTTGGGGTTTTCGCCATACCGCCCGTCGGCAGGGCGACGGCTAGGCTGCACATAGGCGGCGTTCCAGGTTTCTGGACCCACGGCGCGCAGGAATGTAGCGGTGTGGAAAGTGCCGGCGCCTACTTCCATATCGTAGGGCTGAAGCACCACACAACCTTGAGCTGCCCAGTAGTTTTGCAGGGCGAGGATCAGGTCTTGGAAGGTACGCACGGCTGGCGTAGGCTGGCTCACGAAATTCACCTGTATCTGGGGATGCGGATGTAAAGAGCGGGAGTATAACCTGATTCGCCTCGCCCTCTACTCATTGGAGCCTTATGCCACGCTGCTTTTGGTGTACCGACGATCCGTTGTACCAGGCCTACCATGACCAGGAATGGGGAACGCCACAGCGCGACCCGGCGTTGCTCTTCGAGATGCTTTTGCTCGAAGGGTTCCAGGCGGGGCTTTCGTGGATCACTGTTTTGCGCAAACGCGAGCGTTATCGCGAGGTGATGTACGGCTTCGACCCTGTGCAGTTGGCTGCCATGAGCGACGAACGTATCGAAGAACTGATGCAGGATGCCGGCATCATCCGCAACCGGCTCAAACTCAAGGCCGCCCGGCGCAACGCGCAGTCCTGGCTGGCTGTGGATAACCCTGCCGATTGGTTATGGTCGTTCGTTGGCGGGGAGCCGAAGGTCAACCATTTCGCGGGCCGTAGCGATGTGCCGGCGGTCACCGATGAAGCCAAGGCCATGAGCAAGGCCCTGCAGAAAGCCGGCTTCACGTTCGTCGGCCCGACCATCTGCTACGCCTTCATGCAAGCTACCGGCATGGTCATGGACCACACCACCGATTGCGATCGCTACGCCGCCTTGCTGCGCTGAGGGGTTACAATGCGCGCCTTGCTGAAATAAGGAATTCGCCTGTGGAAAAGTTCAAGGGCGCCCTGATGGTCGGGGTGCTGCGCCTGTTTGCCAAGCTGCCCTGGGGCGCTGTGCAGCGCGTCGGCGCGGGTATTGGCTGGCTGATGTGGAAGATCCCCAACAGTTCGCGCAACGTGGTGCGCATCAACCTGGCCAAGTGTTTCCCGGAGATGGACCCGGTTGCCCGTGAGCAACTGGTTGGCCAGGCACTACGGGATATTGGTAAGTCCTTTGTCGAAAGTGCCTGTGCCTGGATCTGGCCGCCGCAGCGTTCGCTGGAGCTGGTCAAGGAAGTGCATGGCCTGGAAGTGCTGGAACAGGCTTTGGCCTCGGGCAAGGGTGTGGTGGGCATCACCAGCCACCTGGGCAACTGGGAAGTGCTGAACCACTTCTACTGCAACCAGTGCAAACCGATCATCTTCTACCGCCCGCCCAAGCTGAAGGCGGTGGATGACCTGCTGCGCGAGCAGCGCGTACAGATGGGCAACCGCGTGGCGCCTTCGACCAAGGAAGGCATTCTCAGCGTGATCAAGGAAGTGCGCCGGGGTGGCCAGGTGGGCATTCCTGCCGACCCGGAGCCAGCGGAATCGGCGGGCGTGTTCGTGCCGTTTCTCGGTACCCAGGCGCTGACCAGCAAGTTCGTGCCGAACATGCTGGCCGGTGGCAAGGCGGTGGGGGTGTTCCTGCATGCCCTGCGGCTGCCGGATGGCTCGGGCTTCAAGGTGTTCCTGGAGGCGGCGCCGGAGGCGATGTACAGCACTGACGTGACCGAGTCGGCGGCGGCGATGAGCAAGGTGGTCGAGCGCTATGTGCGCGAGTACCCGAGCCAGTACATGTGGAGCATGAAGCGCTTCAAGAAGCGCCCGGCTGGCGAGCCGCGCTGGTACTGAGATTGTTGGGGGCGCTTTGCGCCCCATTCGCAGGCAAGCCAGCTCCCACATTGACCGTGCTGGCCAGAGGTTATGCTTTAACCTGAGCAAGCCAAGGGTTTTGCACATGATCCATGGGCCCACTCGGTCCCTGTGGGAGCTGGCTTGCCTGCGATGGGCTGCAGAGCAGCCCCGGCAATTTCAGACTTTGTTGAGCTTCTTCAGGAACACAGTCATCTCTTTCTCGGCCTGTTTGTCCCCATGGGCCTGCGCCGCCACGATCCCGTCCTCCCAGGCCTTGCGCGCCGCCGCCAGGTCACCCTGCAACTGATGCGCCTTGCCCAACAGCTTCCAGGCTGCCGAATACTTCGGATCCTGCTCCACACAGCGTGCCAGGTGCACTGCCGCCTCAGCACCATTGCCCTCATCCAGCCAAGCTTTACCCAGGCCAAACCTCAGCAGCGGGTTATCCACACCCTTGGCCAGCATCTTCTCCAGCGATTCGCGCATGCCCTCTTCTCCTAGAAGAAACTCAAGCCGACGTGGAACAGCTTCTCCACATCCCGAATATGCTTTTTATCCACAACGAACAGGATCACATGGTCACCCGACTCGATGATGGTGTCGTCGTGGGCAATCATCACCTCTTCGTCACGAATGATCGCGCCAATGGTGGTCCCCGGTGGCAGGGCGATGTCTTCGATGGCTTTGCCCACCACCTTGCTCGACTTCGAATCCCCGTGCGCCACCGCTTCGATGGCCTCTGCCGCGCCACGGCGCAGCGAGTGCACGCTGACAATGTCGCCACGGCGCACGTGCGCCAGCAGGGTGCCGATGGTGGCCAACTGCGGGCTGATGGCAATGTCGATATCGCCGCCCTGCACCAGGTCGACATAGGCCGGGTTGTTGATGATGGTCATCACTTTGCCCGCGCCCAGGCGCTTGGCCAGCAGCGACGACATGATGTTGGCTTCGTCGTCGTTGGTCAGGGCCAGGAAAATATCGGCGTCGGCGATGTTCTCTTCGAGCATCAGGTCCTTGTCCGAAGCGCTGCCCTGCAGCACTACAGTGCTTTCCAGGGTATCGGAGAGGTGCCGGCAACGGGCGGGGCTCATCTCGATGATCTTCACCTGATAGCGGCTTTCGATGGCCTCGGCCAAGCGTTCGCCGATCTGCCCGCCGCCCGCGATGACAATGCGCTTGTTGGTTTCGTCGATGCGGCGCAGCTCGCCCATCACGGCGCGGATGTCTTTCTTCGCGGCAATGAAGAACACTTCGTCGTCGGCTTCGATTACCGTGTCGCCCCGTGGGGTGATCGGCCGGTCGCGGCGGAAGATGGCTGCCACGCGGGTATCGACGTTGGGCATGTGCGCACGAATCTGGCGCAGTTGCTGGCCGACCAGCGGGCCACCGTAGTAAGCCTTTACCGCCACCAACTGGGCCTTGCCTTCGGCGAAGTCGATCACCTGCAGCGAGCCCGGGTGCTCGATCAGGCGCTTGATGTAGTTGGTCACCACCTGCTCAGGGCTGATCAGCACGTCGACCGGGATATGGTCGTTGTCGAACAGCTCTTCGCGGGTGAGGTAGGCCGACTCCCGTACCCGGGCGATCTTGGTCGGGGTGTGGAACAGCGAATAGGCTACCTGGCAGGCGACCATGTTGGTTTCATCGCTGTTGGTCACCGCTACCAGCATGTCGGCGTCATCGGCGCCTGCCTGGCGCAGCACCGTCGGTAGCGAGCCGCGGCCTTGCACGGTGCGGATGTCCAGGCGGTCTCCCAGGTCGCGCAGGCGGTCGCCATCGGTGTCGACCACGGTGATGTCGTTGGCTTCGCTGGCCAGGTGCTCTGCCAGCGTACCGCCTACCTGGCCTGCGCCGAGGATGATGATCTTCATCCGCTACTCCCTACCTTTTGTTCTTATCCGCGCGAGGCGGCGATCTTGATCAGCTTGGCATAGTAGAAACCGTCGTGTCCGCCTTCCTGGGCCAGCAGCTGGCGACCGTGGGGCTGGCGCAGCCCGGCCTCGGTGGCCAGGTCCAGCTCACGGGCGCCCGGGGTGCGGGCCAGGAAGGCGTCGATCACTTCGGTGTTCTCGGTCGGCAGGCTGGAGCAGGTGGCGTACAGCAGCATGCCGCCTACTTCCAGGGTCGGCCACAGGGCATCCAGCAGCTCGCCTTGCAGCGAAGCCAGGGCCGGAATGTCGTCGGCCTGGCGAGTCAGCTTGATGTCTGGGTGGCGGCGGATCACGCCAGTGGCCGAGCACGGGGCGTCGAGCAGGATGCGCTGGAATGGCTTGCCGTCCCACCAGCTGGCGGTGTCACGGGCATCGCAGGCGATCAGTTCGGCGTCCAGTTGCAAGCGGTCGAGGTTCTCGCGTACGCGGGTCAGGCGCTTGGCTTCAAGGTCGATCGCCACCACATGGGCCAGGCCAGCTTCGGCTTCGAGCAGGTGGCAGGTTTTGCCTCCCGGGGCGCAGCAGGCGTCCAGCACGCGTTGGCCGGGGGCCAGTTCAAGCAGGTCGGCAGACAGTTGCGCGGCTTCGTCCTGCACGCTCACCCAGCCTTCAGCAAAGCCTGGCAGGCCGCGTACGTCGCAGGCTTCGGCCAGCACGATGCCGTCACGGCTGAACTGGCAGGCACTGGCGGCCACGCCAGCTTCGGTCAGCAGTGCCAGGTAGGCATCGCGGCTGTGGTGGCGGCGGTTGACCCGCAAGATCATCGGCGGGTGGGCATTGTTGGCGGCGCAGATGGCTTCCCACTGCTCCGGCCAGAACGCTTTCAGCGACTTTTGCAGCCAGCGCGGGTGGGCGGTGCGTACCACCGGGTCGCGCTCCATGCTTGCCAACAGCTCCTCGCCTTCGCGCTGGGCGCGGCGCAGCACGGCATTGAGCAGCCCTTTGGCCCACGGCTTCTTCAGCTTGTCGGCACAACCGACGGTTTCGCCGATGGCGGCGTGGGCGGGAATACGGGTGTAGAACAACTGATACAGGCCGACCAGCAGCAGCGCCTGCACATCGGCATCGGCGGCCTTGAACGGCTTTTGCAGCAGTTGCGCGGCCAGCAGGTCGAGTCGAGGCTGCCAGCGTGCGGTGCCGAACGCCAGGTCCTGGGTCAGGCCACGGTCGCGCTCGTCGACCTTGTCCAGCTGCGCCGGCAGCGAGCTGTTCAGCGAAGCCTTGCCGCTAAGTACAGCGGCAAGGGCACGGGCGGCGGCGAGGCGTGGGTTCATTGGCCCAGCACCTTGCCAGCGGCGAACTTCTCGCGGCGGCTGTTGAACAGGTCGCTGAAGTTGAGTGCCTTGCCGCCGGGCAGTTGCAGTCGGGTCAGATTCAGCGCCTGCTCACCGCAGGCGACGACCAGGCCGTCTTTGCTGGCCGACAGGATTTCGCCGGGGGTGCCTGTGCCAGTGGACACGCTGGCCGCCTGGACCTTCACGCTTTCGCCATCGAGGGTGCTGTGGCACGCCAGCCACGGGTTGAAAGCGCGGATCTTGCGCTCCAGCTCAACGGCCGGGCGGCTCCAGTCGATGCGCGCCTCGTCCTTGTTCAGTTTGTGTGCATAAGTAGCCAAGGCATCATCCTGCACTTCGCCTTGCAGCGACCCGTCGGCCAGGCCGGCGATGGCCTGGACTACAGCAGGCGGGCCCATCTCAGCCAGGCGGTCGTGCAAGGTGCCGCCGGTGTCGTCGGCGCTGATCGGGGTCACCACCTTGAGCAGCATCGGGCCGGTGTCCAGGCCTGCTTCCATGCGCATCACGGTTACACCGCTCTCGGCGTCGCCAGCTTCCACGGCACGCTGGATCGGTGCCGCACCGCGCCAGCGTGGCAGCAGCGAGGCGTGGCTATTGATGCAGCCCAGGCGCGGGATATCCAGCACCACCTGGGGCAGGATCAGGCCGTAGGCGACCACCACCATCAGGTCTGGCTTCAACGCAGCCAGTTCAGCCTGTGCGTCGGCGTTGCGCAGGGTTTGCGGCTGGAACACCGGGATGTCATGGGCCACGGCCAGCGCCTTGACCGCACTTGGCATCAGCTTCTGGCCACGGCCGGCAGGGCGGTCGGGCTGGGTGTAGACAGCCACGATTTCGTACGGGCTGTCGAGCAGGGCCTTGAGGTGTTCGGCGGCAAACTCTGGAGTGCCTGCAAAGACGATGCGCATGGAGTTCTCGCTTCAAAAAAGAAAAAGGCTTGCCGGAGCAAGCCTTCTGGAAGGTGGGGATCAGGCTTGCTGGCGGTGCTGCTTTTCCAGCTTCTTCTTGATCCGGTCGCGCTTGAGCTGCGACAGGTAGTCAACGAACAGCTTGCCGTTGAGGTGATCGAATTCGTGCTGCACGCACACCGCCAGCAGGCCTTCGCATTCCAGCTCGTACGGCTTGCCGTCGCGGTCCTGGGCCTTGACCCGTACGCGCAGCGGGCGGTCGACGTTCTCGTAGAAGCCCGGTACCGACAGGCAGCCTTCCTGATACTGGCCCATGTCATGGGTCAGCTCTTCGACCGTGGGGTTGATGAAGACGCGCGGCTCGCTGCGGTCTTCGCTGAGGTCCATGACCACGACCTGCAGGTGCACGTTCACCTGGGTGGCGGCCAGGCCGATGCCAGGGGCTTCGTACATGGTTTCAAACATGTCGTCGATCAGCTGACGCAGGGCGTCGTCGAACACCGTCACCGGCTTGGCGATGGTGCGCAGGCGCGGGTCCGGGAATTCGAGAATGTTCAAGATGGCCATAAGGTCAGGCAGTCACTGTGCGTTCGGTTGAAAACTGAGCACACATAATAAAGGGAAACGGGGATTTCGGCACCTGGCAAGCTCGTCTAGGGTGTTTATGGGCTTGATAGCCTTCAATCAATGGACAGCTTTTCAAAGTGTTACTCACAGAGTTATCCACAGGTTGTGCCACGTAAATGGCCCTGTTTCGATCAAGGATGATCCCTATGCCAATTCACCATTCGTCGCTCTGTTCGCCTGCCGAACTGGATGCACGATTACGTCTGCACTGCCTTACCGGGATGGGACTGCGACGTTTTCGCACGTTGTTCGATGCCTTTGGCAGTGCCTGCTCTGCACTCAGTGCACCGGGTTCGGCCTGGCGTGCACTGGGCATCCCACAGATCACCATTGACGCGCGGCGCAGTGCCGAAGTGCGCGATGGCGCACTGGCCGCAATGGCCTGGCTAGAGCGACCTGGTCAACATTTACTGATGTGGGACGGCCCCGATTACCCTGCATTGCTGGCGGAAATCGACGATGCCCCGCCGCTGCTTTTCGTGGCTGGCGAACCTGCGTTGCTCGAACGTCCACAGCTGGCCATTGTGGGCAGCAGGCGTGCCACACCACCGGCGCTCGACACCGCTGCGGCATTTTCCCGCTACCTGGCGCAGGCCGGTTTCACTATCACCAGCGGCTTGGCTGTGGGTATCGATGGTGCCGCTCATCGGGCTGCTCTGCAGGCTGGTGGGGGTACGATTGGCGTGCTTGGCACGGGGTTGCAAAAACTTTATCCACAGCGGCACCTGGAGCTTGCGCAGGCGATGATCGACCATGGCGGCGCACTGGTTTCCGAGTACCCGCTGAATGCCGGGCCATTGCCCGGCAACTTCCCGCGGCGCAATCGCATCATCAGTGGGCTGTCGTTGGGCGTGCTGGTGGTCGAAGCCAGCCTTGCAAGCGGTTCGTTGATCACTGCCCGGCTGGCGGCCGAGCATGGCCGTGAGGTGTATGCCATACCGGGTTCCATTCACCACCCGGGTTCGAAGGGCTGCCACCAGTTGATCCGTGATGGCGCGCTGCTGGTGGAAAGCGTGGATCAGATCCTGGAGAGCTTGCAGGGTTGGCAAAACCTGCCACCCGCCGTTGTGGACAAATTCGACCATCCCCTGCTTGCCCTGCTGCATGCCGCGCCGCAAACCAGCGAAAGCCTGGCGCATTGCAGCGAGCTGCCGCTGGCCGAAGTGCTGGCGCAACTGACCGAGCTGGAGCTGGAAGGCCGGGTCAGCAATGAAGCCGGGCGTTGGTTTGCCCGTGCGGGCTAAGTACACTGCACACAAGCAAGGTATATAGGCGGAGAGACAGCAATGGTGAGCAGTTTTCGTGTGCAACAAGCCGCACGTGAGGTACGGGCGGGCGCAGTGATCGCCTACCCGACGGAAGCGGTCTGGGGCCTGGGCTGCGACCCGTGGAACGAGGACGCGGTGTATCGCCTGCTGGCGCTGAAATCGCGACCTGTGGATAAAGGGCTGATCCTGATCGCCGACAACATTCGCCAGTTCGACTTCCTGTTCGAGGACTTCCCCGAAGACTGGATCGACCGTATGGGCAGCACCTGGCCGGGGCCGAACACCTGGCTGGTGCCGCATCAGGACCTGTTGCCTGAATGGGTGACCGGCCAGCATGACACCGTGGCGCTGCGGGTCAGTGATCACCCGGTTGTGCGTGAACTGTGCGCGCTGGTGGGGCCGCTGATTTCCACCTCGTGCAACCCCGGCGGGCGCCCGGCGGCGAAGACTCGGTTGCGGGTGGAGCAGTATTTCCATGGCCAGCTGGACATGGTGCTGGGCGGCGCGCTGGGGGGGCGGAAGAACCCGAGTGTGATTCGGAATCTGGCTACTGGCGAAGTGGTGCGCCCGGGCTGAATCTATCCACAGCGCTCGCGGGTGGGCTCGGGCCCTTGTGGGAGCGGGCGCGCCCGCGAAGAATCCAACTCGGTGCCTGGCACGGGCTTCGCCCGTGTTCGCGGGCATGCCCGCTCCCACAGGGTTAGGGCCAATTCACCGCAGGTTTTTCTGATTTTGTCTCGAATGGCTGTCCAGCTAGCCGCTTCGGAAATATCCTACGATCCGTGTCCTCTGCCATCACCTTCTCAGTGGGAACCTCTGCCCTTAGGCTTCAACCGTCGCTGAATAACTTGGCGATCGGGTGTGGTAACCCGGGTTCAGGGTGATCTTGGCAGTCCATGGCGGCTGTTCGCAGGAGGCTTCGTGCCTGCTGGGTTTTAGATCTCCCACCCGGTTTACCACCCTGCGTACAGCTGCCACCCATTCGTGTGGTAACGACTGGGTGGGGCCATGAAGCGAGATCTAATGATGAAGAAGATTGTTCCAGATCCACCCCTACCCTGCACCTCCACCCGCCCCTTCGGCCGCTGCGACGCCGGCCATGACCCACTCTTCACCGTCAACCCGAACATTTCCGCCGAGGACGCTCTGGTCCATGTCGCCCTGTACCTGCGTGGTGCGTATGAGACGGGTTCCAAAGCATTGGAGTATCTGCGCGAAGAAGGCCGTGGCATGTACTGGTCGAGCCTGCATTCCATTGAACTGGCGGAGGGGTTGGTGGAATCGATACTCGATGGGATCGAGTCGCCGACCGATCCGCAGAAGAAGGTGTGAGGGCTGACAGGTATCCGCCTTGATGCATTCATCGTCTGTGAGATCGAGCGCCGCCCGCGCGGCGCTCGGTTTCATAGGCGCTGCAAACCTCACGGCGAACACCTGGCCGCCCTGATGCAATCTTCAGCCTGGCTCAAGGCAGCAGTACGGTCGACCCCACAGTCCGCCGCGCCGACAACTCCGCCTGCGCCTTGGCCGCTTCACTCAGCGGATACCGCTGCTGGATATCCACAACCAGCTTCCCACTCGCAATCATCGCAAACAGGTCATCGGCCATGGCCTGGGTGTTCTCGGCATTGTTGGCATAGCTCGCCAACGTTGGGCGTGTGACATACAGCGACCCCTTCTGCGCCAGAATCCCCAGGTTCACCCCGCTCACCGCGCCCGAGGCATTGCCAAAGCTCACCATCAACCCGCGCGGTTGCAGGCAATCCAGCGAGGTCAGCCAGGTATCGGCACCCACGCCGTCGTACACCACCGGGCATTTCTTGCCATCGGTCAGCTCCAGCACGCGCTTGGCCACATCTTCACGGCTGTAGTCGATGGTTTCCCACGCCCCCAGCGCCTTGGCCCGCTCGGCCTTTTCCGCTGAACTCACGGTGCCGATCAGCTTGGCGCCCAACGCCTTGGCCCACTGGCACGCCAGCGAACCCACACCGCCAGCCGCCGCGTGGAACAGGATCACGTCACCCGCCTTCACCTCATAGGTCTGCTTCAGCAGGTACTGCACGGTCAAACCCTTGAGCATCACCGCCGCTGCCTGCTCGAAGCTGATGCTGTCAGGCAGCTTGACCAGGTTGGCCTCCGGCAGCGTATGCACCTCGCTGTACGCACCCAGCGGGCCGCCGGCATGGGCCACGCGATCCCCTACCTTCAACCGAGTAACGCCTTCGCCCACGGCCTCGACCACGCCCGCAGCCTCGGTGCCCAGGCCCGAAGGCAGGGACGGCGGCGCATACAACCCACTGCGGAAGTAGGTATCGATGAAGTTCAGGCCGATGGCATGGTTACGCACGCGCACCTGCTGCGGCCCCGGTGGGGCGGGTTCGAATTCCACAAACTGCAGCACTTCCGGGCCGCCATGCTGGCTGAACTGGATACGCTTGGCCATCTCGCACTCCTGTCGTCGGGATCGGGAAAAGGCCTTCTATCGGACGCCTTTGCTTGATCGCCGTCAACTGCGGCGCGCGCGCTGGCGGTGGTATGCTACGCGGCGAATTCTTCCCTGCCCGTTCCTGGTGACCCGATGACTAGCCGCACCGAGGCCGTGAAAGCCTACCTGCTCGACCTGCAAGACCGCATCTGCTCTGCCCTCGAAGCTGAAGACGGCGGCGCCCGCTTCGTCGAGGACGCCTGGGTGCGCGAAGCCGGTGGCGGGGGCCGCACGCGGGTGATCGGCGACGGCAAGGTGATCGAGAAAGGCGGGGTCAACTTCTCTCACGTGTTCGGCGCGGGTCTGCCGCCCTCGGCCAGTGCCCACCGCCCTGAGCTGGCGGGCCGTGGTTTCGAGGCCTTGGGCGTGTCGCTGGTGATTCACCCGCACAACCCGCATGTGCCTACTTCCCACGCCAACGTGCGCTTCTTTATCGCCGAAAAGGAAGGTGAAGAAGCTGTGTGGTGGTTCGGTGGTGGCTTCGACCTGACTCCGTACTACGGCAATGAAGAAGACTGCATCCACTGGCACCGCGTGGCCGAGCAGGCCTGCGCGCCGTTCGGTGCCGACGTGTACCCGCGCTACAAGGCCTGGTGCGACCGCTACTTCCACCTCAAGCACCGGGGTGAGCCACGCGGCATTGGCGGGCTGTTCTTCGATGACTTGAACGAGTGGGATTTCGACACCTGCTTTGCCTTCATCCGCGCCATCGGCGATGCCTACGTCAACGCCTACCTGCCGATCATCCAGCGCCGCAAGGACACGCCCTACACCCCGCAGCAGCGCGAGTTTCAGGAATACCGGCGCGGCCGCTACGTGGAGTTCAACCTGGTCTACGACCGTGGCACCCTGTTCGGCCTGCAGTCGGGTGGCCGTACCGAGTCCATCCTCATGTCGCTGCCGCCGCAGGTTCGTTGGGGCTACGACTGGAAGGCTGCGCCCGGCAGCGAAGAAGCGCGCCTGACCGAGTACTTCTTGCAAGACCGCGACTGGCTTGGCCAGTAAGCCTGTGGACAACCAAGGAACCGCCATGGACCAGTACGTCGTTTTCGGTAATCCCATCGGCCACAGCAAGTCGCCGCTGATCCACCGCCTGTTCGCCGAGCAGACCGGCCAGGACCTGGAATACGCCACCCTGCTGGCGCCGCTGGACGAGTTCAGCGATTGCGCGCGCGGCTTCTTCAAGCAAGGCAGTGGCGGCAACGTCACGGTGCCGTTCAAGGAAGAGGCCTACCGCCTGTGCGACAGCCTGACCCCTCGTGCGCAGCGCGCTGGGGCGGTGAACACGCTGAGCAAGCTGGCCGACGGTACCTTGCAGGGCGATAACACCGATGGCGCTGGCCTGGTGCGCGACCTGACGGTGAATGCCGGGGTCGAGCTGGCCGGCAAGCGCATTCTCATCCTGGGGGCCGGTGGCGCCGTGCGTGGCGTGCTGGAGCCGATACTGGCGCACCAGCCGCAGTCGCTGGTGATTGCCAACCGTACCGTGGAAAAAGCCGAGCAACTGGCGCGTGAGTTCGATGAACTGGGGCCGGTGGTGGCCAGTGGGTTTGCCTGGTTGCAGGAGCCGGTGGATGTAATCATCAATGCCACCTCGGCGAGCCTGGCCGGGGAATTGCCTCCGATTGCCGATAGCCTGGTCGAGGCGGGGCGTACGGTTTGCTACGACATGATGTATGGCAAGGAGCCTACGCCGTTTTGCCAGTGGGCTGAGAAGCTGGGCGCGGCCAAGGTGCTGGATGGGTTGGGGATGCTGGCGGAGCAGGCGGCTGAGGCCTTCTTTATCTGGCGTGGCGTTCGGCCGGACACCGCGCCAGTGTTGGCGGAGTTGCGCCGGCAACTTGCCCGGGGCTGAGATTGCCGGGGCCGCTTTGCGGCCCATCGCGACACAAGGCCGCTCCTACAGGGGGTCGCGGTCTGGCGGCAAATCGAGATCCCTGTAGGAGCGGCCTTGTGTCGCGATGGGCTGCAAGGCAGCCCCAGGATCTCAACCCAACCTCACTCTTCAAACCGTATCGGGCACAACGCCACCCCTTCCAGCTTCTGCAACTCCTCGACCACCTGCGGCCTGGCCCGGTGCAAGGTCAAACTCCCCCCCATCCTCATCAACCGCCGCGCCTCGCGGTGCAACATATCCACACCCGAGTAATCGATAAAATTCACCTGTCGCGCATCGATCACCACATGCGGCCCCTGGCAACGCTGCAAGCGCACCTGCAGGTAATGCGCGGCACCAAAGAAGATCGACCCGCCCACCCGCAATACATCCGCATCACCTTCACGGCTCTGCTGTACCCGTGGCCGTGACGTGCGCTTCAGATAGAAGAACAGCGACGCCAGCACCCCGGCATAGATCGCCGTCTGCAATTCCAGCAACAAGGTCGCCGCCGCCGTCAGTGCCATTACCAGAAACTCCGAGCGGCTGACCCGGAACAGTGCGCGAATCCCCCGATGGTCCACCAACCCCCAACAGATCAGCAAAATGCTGCCGGCCATGGCGGGTATCGGCAGGTGTGCGATCAACCCGGCGCCGGTAACGGCGAACAACGCTACCCACAGCGCCGAAAACACCCCGGCCATGGGCGAACGGGCACCTGCCTCATAACTCAGGCCCGAGCGGGTGAAAGAACCGGCAGACAGGTAACCGGAGAAAAATGCACCGGCGATGTTCGACAGGCCCTGTGCCCGTATTTCCTGATCCGGGTCGATCAGCTGTTCTGAACGTGCCGACAACGAGCGGGCAATCGACAGGCTGGTGACCAGCCCCAGCATGCCCACCGCCACAGCGCTGGGTAGCAGGCGCAGCATGAGTTCCACGTCCAGCAAGGGCAGCGGACTGATCGGCGGAAGCTGCCCGGTAAACGCAGTCACCCGCGGCACATGGCCAAAGAAACCCGGCAGCAGCCACGCAGCCAGGCTGACCAGCATCAGGCTTATCAACAGGCTCGGCCAGCGGGGGCGCCAAAATTTGAGCGCCACGCCGATCACCACAGTGGCCAGGCCGAGTATCAGGGATGGCAGGTCGACGTCGCCGGCATGGCTGGCCAGGTCTTGCACGGTCTTCAGCGCCGTAGCTTGGCTGGGCAGGTCCATGCCCAGCAGGTTGGGCATCTGACCCAGGGCAATGACGATGGCAGCACCCAGTGTGAAGCCGAGCACCACGGAATGGGAGACGAAGTTGACCAGCGCACCAAACCGCAAAAGCCCCAGCAGTAGCTGGAAGATGCCGCCGAGGAAGGTCAGCAGCAGTACCAGGGTGATGTAATCGGCGCTGCCCGCCACGGCCAGCGGGCTGATGCTGGCGTAGAGGACGATGGAAATGGCAGCGGTCGGGCCGCAGATCAGGTGCCAGGATGAACCCCATAGGCAAGCGATCAGCACCGGCACGATGGCGGCGTACAGGCCATATTCGGCGGGCAGGCCGGCGATCAGGGCGTAGGCGATGGATTGCGGCAGGGCAAGGATGGCACCGCTCAGGCCCACCAGCAGGTCCTGGCGCAGGCTGCGGCCCGATTGGCGGGGGAGCCAGGTGAGGAAGGGCAGCAGATGGTAGAGACGGGACATTCAGTGTTCCTGTTCAGAATCGCTGGCGAGGGCGTTGCCCTCGTTTCGCGACACAAGGCCGCTCCCACAGGGATTGTGCAAACCGTCAGGCCTACAGTGGACCTGTGGGAGCGGCCTTGTGTCGCGAAAGGGCCGCAAAGCGGCCCCGGCAGCCTAACAGACAAAAATCAGAGTTTGACCTTTACTGCCTCTGCTGCATCCCCGCCACTTTTTGTGGTCACCCCAGCCAACCACCCATCCAGCAACTCGGGATGCGCCTTCACCCAGCCCTTGGCTGCTTCATCAAAGCTGATCTTCTTGTCCACAACCTCGGCCATGATGCTGTTTTCCATGTCCAGCGTGAACTTGAGGTTACCCAACAGCTTCGCCGCATTCGGGCAGGCTTGTGGATAACCCTTGCGGGTCAGCGTATACACCTCGCCTTTGCTGCCGAACCACTTCTCCCCGCCGGTCAGGTAATGCATCTTCAGCTTTACGTTCATCGGGTGCGGTGTCCAGCCGAGGAAGGTAATGAACTGCTGCTTCTTCACTGCCCGGTCGACCTGCGCCAGCATCGCCTGCTCACTGGACTCCACCAGCTTCCACTGACCAAGGTTGAACTCATTCTTGTCGATGATCTCCTTCAGCGACAGGTTGGCCGGTGCGCCGGAGCCGATGCCATACAGCTTCTTGTCGAACTGGTCGGCGTGCTTCTGCAGGTCGGCAAAGTCTTTCACCCCGGCATTCCACACATAGTCGGGCACCGCCAGGGTGAACTCTGTTCCCTCCAGGTTGCGCGACAGCTGCTGCACATCGCCGTTGGCGATGAACTTGTCATGGAAACCTTGCTGGGCTGGCATCCAGTTGCCAAGGAAGGCGTCGACACGGCCATCCTTCAGGCCGCCGTAGATGATCGGTACGGCCAGGCTGTCGATTTTCACCTGGTAGCCCAGGCTTTCCAGCAACAGGCGGGCCACGGCATTGGTCGAAGCGATATCGCTCCAGCCGGGGTCGGCCATTTTCACGGTGCTGCATTGCGCGTCGCTGTCGGCGGCGTGGGCCGTGGCGGCGCCCAGGGCCAGGGCGAACACGGCGGCGGAGAACTTGTGCATGGCGGCCTCTCTTCTCAATCCATGGGTGCGGGCTGTGGATAACGTGCCTTGCGCTCGAGGTCGTCGAGATCGATGTGGTTGCGCATGTACTGTTGGCTGGCGTCCACCAGCGGTTGGTGGTCCCAGCTTTTCAGCTTGCCGATGGCCAGCGCTTCGGCCACCAGGCGGCGGCGGCGCTGGCTGGCCAGCACCTGCTGGCGCAGGTTGGGGATATCCCAACGCTGCTGTGCTTCATCGACCAATGCCTGCAGCAGCGCCTGATGGTCCGGGCTGCCGGTGAGGTTCTCCCGCTCGTGCGGGTCGCGGCTCAGGTCATAGAGTAGGCATGGGTCGTCTTCGCTGTACACGAACTTGTACGGCCCACGGCGGATCATCATCAGCGGGCCGACGGTGCCTTCGGCCATGTATTCGCCGATCACTTCGTCGTGGCCGCCCTGCCCTTGCAGGTGGCTTACCAGCGAGCGGCCGTCCAGGTGCAGGTGGTTATCCACAGCGCCGCCCGCGAGTTCGACCAGGGTTGGCAACAGGTCGCAGGTGGAGACCGAGGCGCTGACCCGGCCTGCTGCGAAGCGCTTCGGCGCATGCACCAGCAGCGGTACCCGCGCCGACATCTCGAACCAGTGCATCTTGTACCAGAGGCCCCGCTCGCCAAGCATGTCGCCGTGGTCGCCGGAGAACACGATCAGGGTGTCGTCGGCCAGGTTGCATTCCTCCAGGGTTTGCAGCAGCTGGCCGATGTTGTCGTCAATGTAGCTGCAAGCGCCAAAGTAGGCGCGGCGGGCATCGCGGATCTTTTCCACAGGTAGCGGCTTGTTCCACAGGTCGTAGACCTTGAGCAGGCGCTGTGAGTGCGGGTCGAGCTCCGACTGGCTGAACCCGGCGTGGGGCATGGGGATATCCACACCCTCGTAGCGGTCCCAGTAGCGCTTGGGGATGGTGTACGGGTCGTGCGGGTGGGTCATGGACACGGTCAGGCAGAACGGCCGGCCATCGTTCTCGCGCACATGGTCGTACAGGTACTGGCGCGCCTTGAACACCACCTCTTCGTCGAAATCCAGCTGGTTGGTGCGCACGCATGGGCCGGCCTGCAGCACCGAGGACATGTTGTGGTACCAGCTGGGGCGCACATCCGGTTCGTCCCAGTTCACCGCCCAGCCGTAGTCGGCGGGGTAGATATCGCTGGTCAGGCGTTCTTCATAGCCGTGCAGCTGGTCCGGGCCGCAGAAGTGCATCTTGCCCGACAGTGCTGTGCGGTAGCCCAGCCGGCGCAGGTAGTGGGCATAGGTTGGCACGTCTGCGGGGAAGTCGGCGGCGTTGTCGTAGGCGCCGATGCGGCTGGGCAACTGGCCGCTGACCAGGGTGAAGCGCGACGGCGCGCACAGCGGGCTGTTGCAGTAGGCCGAGTCGAACACCACCGCCTGCTCGGCCAGGCGGCTAAGGTGCGGCATCTGGATGGGCGAAGGGGCGTAGATCGGCAGCAAAGGTGCGGCCATCTGGTCGGCCATGATGAACAGGATATTCGGGCGCGTCATGGTGGCTTCCATCGTTGAGGGTTATGCGAACCGCTTGCCTACCAAGATGCGACTGTGGCTAACATGGGTAAAGCCCATGGCGGGCAATGACTGGGATTAGCTGCGCTTATGTTTGATCACCTCGCCGAGCTGTCACTGGATACCTTGCGTGTGTTCGAGGCGGCAGCGCGTCTGCGCAGCTTTACTGCCGCCGCGCTGGAGCTGGGTACCACACAACCGGCCGTGAGCCAGCAGGTGAAGCGCCTGGAAGCGCAGTTGGGCACGCGCCTGTTCGACCGGATCTACCGGGGCATCGAGCTGACCGAAGCCGGACAGGTGCTGTTCGAGCAGGTGCATCAGGGATTGCAGGCGATGGATGACGGCATTGCCCAAGCCAGCGGGCGTGGCCAGCGCGAGGTGCTGCAGGTGGCCACTGACTTTGCCTTTGCCGCGTTCTGGCTGATGCCCCGGTTGCAGCGCTTTCACGAAGCTTATCCACAGGTGGATGTGAGCCTGGTGACCGGTGAGCGCAGCCAGGGCATGTTGCGGCCGGACATCGATGTGGCGGTGCTGTTTGGCGATGGGCGCTTTCACCAGGGCGAAAGCCGCTGGCTGTTCGATGAGGAAGTGTTCCCGGTGTGCAGCCCCCGCCTGACCCATGGCAAACCCTTGTCAGCCGTGGCTTTGCAACAGTTGCCCCTGTTGCATTTGAAGGGCGAGCAGGCCAGCCGCTGGTTTGATTGGGCGGGGGTGTTTCGCGGGTTTGGCGTGGCCAGCCCGCCACCTGCGGGGCAGTTGCGCTTTGACAACTACACCTTGCTGATCCAGGCGGCGATTGCCGGTCAGGGTGTGGCGATTGGTTGGCGGCACCTGGTGGATGGCCTGGTGGATCAAGGCTTGCTATGTCGGCCATTAGAGGGGAGCCTGACGTCGAGTCGGGGCTATTATCTGGTTTTGCCACCGCGCAAGCGGCGCGGGGCGTTGATCGAGCGGTTCGTCAGCTGGCTGGAGCAGGAGCGCAGTGGCTGATGGCGGTGTAATCGGGAGTTATCGTGCAAAGAATCAAGGGTTACCACGCACACGTTTATTACGACGCGGCAACGATGGAACAGGCACGTGAGCTGTGTGAGGAGGCGGCGCGGCTGTTCCCTGTGACCATGGGGCGTATGCACCAGAAGCCGGTTGGGCCGCATCCGGACTGGAGTTGCCAGCTGGCGTTCGAGCCGGAATTTGTCGGAGTGGTGTTGCCTTGGTTGGCGCTGTACCGCAAGGGATTGGTGGTGTTCATGCACCCGCTGACCGGAGATGAGCTGGCGGATCACCGGGACCATGCGATCTGGATGGGGGCTGTGCGGCCTTTGGATCTGTCTATTTTTGGTGGGTAAATCTCAGTTGCCTGTGATGGCCTCATCGCCGGCAAGCCAGCTCCCACAGGATTTTCACAGGGCCTGAGGGCGGCGCTGTACCTGTGGGAGCTGGCTTGCCGGCGATGAAGGCGACGCGGTTTAGCGACGAGCCCCGCGCACGCCTTCAGCCAGTGCCGAGCACAGGCTCAATACATCATTCACTGCCTGGTCGGCACTAGTGGCCTGGGCAATCTTGTCGACCAGCGCCGACCCCACCACCACACCATCCGCCAAGCGGGCGATGTTCGCGGCCTGCTCCGGCGTACGAATGCCGAAACCAACGCTGATCGGCAGATCGGTATGCCGACGCAGGCGGGCAATGGCCTCGGTCACGTGCTCGGTGGTCGCCGAGCCGGCACCGGTTACACCCGCCACCGACACGTAGTAGACGAACCCGGAGCTGCGCTCCAGCACGCGCGGCAGGCGCGCATCGTCGGTGGTCGGGGTGGTCAGGCGGATGAAGTCGATACCGGCGGCCTGGGCCGGGGTGGCCAGTTCGGCGTCGTGCTCGGGCGGCAGGTCGACGATGATCAGGCCATCGACCCCGGCTTGCTTGGCTTCAGCCACGAACTTTTCCACGCCAAAGCGGTGGATCGGGTTGTAGTAGCCCATCAGCACGATCGGCGTGGTGTGGTTATCCACACGGAATTCGCGAACCATCTGCAGGGTCTTGGCCAGCGTCTGGCCAGCTTCCAAGGCGCGCAGGGTGGCCAGCTGGATGGCCACGCCGTCGGCCATCGGGTCGGTGAACGGCATGCCCAGTTCGATCACGTCGGCGCCAGCGGCCGGCAGGCCCTTGAGGATCTGCAGCGAGGCGTCGTAGCCCGGGTCGCCTGCGGTGACGAAGGTGACCAGTGCCGAACGGCCTTCGGCCTTCAGTTCGGCGAAGCGTTGTTCAAGACGGCTCATGCCTGTTTCTCCTGGGCGGCCATGTGGTTCATGACGGTTTGCATGTCTTTGTCGCCGCGGCCCGACAGGCACACGACCATCAGGTGGTCCTTGGGCAGCTTCGGTGCGCGCTTGATCGCTTCGGCCAGGGCGTGGGAGCTTTCCAGGGCCGGGATGATGCCTTCCAGGCGGCAGGTGGCGTGGAACGCATCCAGCGCTTCGTCGTCGGTGATGCTGACGTACTCGACGCGCTTCACTTCGTGCAGGTAGGCGTGCTCAGGGCCGATACCCGGGTAGTCCAGGCCTGCGGAAATCGAGTGGGCGTCGGTGATCTGGCCGTCTTCATCCTGCAGCAGGTAGGTGCGGTTGCCGTGCAACACGCCCGGTACACCGCCGTTCAGGCTGGCGGCGTGCTTGTCGGTGTGTACGCCGTGGCCACCGGCTTCGACGCCGATGATCTGCACACTTGGCTCTTCGAGGAATTCATGGAACAGGCCCATGGCGTTGGAACCGCCCCCCACGCAGGCAACCAGGCTGTCTGGCAGGCGGCCTTCTTTTTCTTGCAGCTGGGCGCGGGTTTCCTTGCCGATGATCGACTGGAAGTCACGGACCATGGCCGGGTACGGGTGTGGGCCGGCCACGGTACCGATCAGGTAGAAGGTGTCTTCGACGTTGGTGACCCAGTCACGCAGGGCTTCGTTCATGGCGTCTTTCAGGGTGCCGGTGCCGGCAGTGACCGGGACGATCTCGGCGCCCAGCAGTTTCATGCGGAACACGTTGGCCTGCTGGCGCTCGATGTCGGTGGCGCCCATGTAGATCACGCAAGGCAGGCCGAAGCGGGCGGCGACGGTGGCAGTGGCCACGCCGTGCATGCCGGCGCCGGTTTCGGCGATCAGGCGCTTCTTGCCCATGCGCTTGGCCAGCAGCACCTGGCCGATGCAGTTGTTCACCTTGTGCGCGCCGGTGTGGTTGAGCTCTTCACGCTTGAAGAAGATCTTGGCGCCGCCACAGTGTTCGGTCAGGCGCTCGGCGAAGTACAGCGGGTTCGGGCGGCCGATGTAGTCGCGCTGGAAGTAGGCCAGCTCTTCGAGGAACTTGGGGTCTGCCTTGGCCGCTTCGTATTCGCGGGCCAGGTCCAGCACCAGTGGCATCAGGGTTTCGGCCACGTAGCGGCCGCCGAACGAGCCGAACAGGCCGTTGGCGTCGGGGCCGGGGCGGTATTGGGACTGGGTCATGGGGCGCTCCAGGGCGTAATGAATGAGTGATGGGCTTTACTCTAACCACGGCAAGCCCGGCTGAAAACCGATAAGATTGCGCAAACTTGTCAGAAAAACTCACAGGTAAAATGGCCCACGACCTCCCTCCCCTCAATGCACTGCGGGCATTCGAAGCCACCGCCCGGCTTAACAGCGTCAGCCAGGCGGCCGAGGCCCTTCATGTGACCCACGGTGCCGTCAGCCGGCAGATCAAGGTGCTTGAAGAGCACTTGGGCGTGGCCCTGTTCGTCAAGGACGGGCGCGGCATCAAACTCACAGATGCCGGGGTGCGCCTGCGTGATGCCAGCGGCGAAGCCTTCGACCGGCTGCGCAGCGTGTGTGCCGAGCTCAGCCGTGATGTCAGCGAAGCGCCGTTCGTGTTGGGCTGCTCCGGTAGCCTGCTGGCGCGCTGGTTCATCCCTCGGTTGGGGCGGCTACAGGCGGATTTGCCCGAACTGCGCCTGCACCTGTCGGCGGGTGAAGGTGACCTCGACCCGCGACGACCCGGGCTGGACGCGCTGTTGGTGTATGCCGAGCCGCCGTGGCCTGCGGACATGCAGGTGTATGTACTGGCCGAGGAACGTATCGGGCCAGTGGTGAGCCCCCATTACGCCGGCTTTGAACGCTTGCAGGGGGCGCCTGCCAAGGCGTTGCTGGGTGAAGCCCTGCTGCACACCACCTCGCGCCCGCAGGCCTGGCCCACCTGGGCGCTGGAACAGAGGCTGGACCCTGCAGCCATTCACTATGGCCAGGCGTTCGAGCACCTGTATTACTTGCTGGAAGCCGCTGTGGCAGGTTTGGGTGTGGCGATTGCGCCACAGCCATTGGTCGCTGATGACCTGCGTGCGGGCCGCTTGAGTGCGCCGTGGGGCTTTTCCCCTACGCCTGCCGCGCTGGCGCTGTGGGTGCCCAGGCGCGCCGCAGACGGGCGCGCCGAGCAGTTGGCGCAGTGGCTACGTGCCGAATTGGCGCGGCAGAGCGCCTAGTTGCGTTTGCACATCAGGTAGGCCGCCAGCAGGCCCAGTGCGCCAATGGCCACGCCAGCGGTGGTGTACGGGTGTTCCTGGGCGTAGTCGCGGGTGGCGATGCCGGTCTGACGGGTGCGCTGTTTCACCTCTTCGTAGGCATCGCTCAGCAGGCTGCGCGAATGACGAAGGGCACTTTCAGCGTTGCTGCGGATTGCCTTCACCGACTTCTGGGACTCTTCCGACGCATCGTGCTTGAGGTTCTCCAGGCTTTTCAGAAGGCTCTCGATCTCCGCTTCCATGCTTTCCAGGGACGTTTTACGCAGCGAATTACGGTGCATGTTGACTCTCCTTTGCAGTATGGGCTGTAAGAAGTGCGACCGTTGGCTTGCGTGAAAGTGCGATCGAACTTTGGCCATGGGTGACGGTTCGCAGATAAACCAGGCCTGCGCTGCTAGGCTAAAAAATCACCGTCACCCAAGGAGAGCGCTCATGACCGATCATCACACGTACAAGAAGATCGAACTGGTGGGGTCTTCGCCTACCAGCATCGAAGAGGCGATCAACAATGCCCTGGCCGAAGCGGGCAAGAGCATCAAGCACCTGGAGTGGTTCGAGGTGGTCGATACCCGTGGCCATATCCGCGATAACAAGGCCGCGCACTTCCAGGTCACGCTGAAAGTCGGTTTCCGTATCGCCAACAGCTGATGCTGCGCCGGGGTAGATGATCCCGGCTTGATGGGGTATTTAGGAAGGGGGCGCCTTGGCGGGCGCCCTTTCTGATTTCATCTGCACAAGGAAAGCGATCGATGAACAAACTGATTCTGGCCCTGGGCCTGATGACCCTGGCTGGCGGCGCCATGGCGGCGGGCAAGCCGTGCGAAGAGCTGAAGGCGGAGATTGCGGCCAAGCTGGATGCCAAGGGCGTGAAGGGGTACACCCTGGAGATCGTCAACAAGGGCGACCCGGCCGGCAAGGTAATTGGTAGCTGCGAAGCCGGTACCAAGGAAATTGTGTACCGCCGCGGCTAATGTGCTGGATTCTTCGCGGGCTTGCCCGCTCCCACAAGTACTCCACAGGTTTCAGCATCTGTGCAGTCTATGTGGGAGCGGGCGAGCCCGCGAAGAAGGTCACTCGGCTTTCAAGGCCTGCGCCAACAGTTCATAGGACCTCACCCGGTCCGCATGCTCATACAAGTCACAGGTAAAGATCAGCTCATCCGCTCCGGTTTGCTCCAGCAGCACCTCCACCTTGGCCCGTACCTTCTGCGGGCTGCCGATCATCGCCAGGCCCAGGAAGCTACCCACAGCATCCCGCTCATGGGGCAGCCACAATCCATCCATGCTTTCGACCGGCGGCTTTTGCATCAGGCTCTGCCCGCGAATCAGCGCCAGAATGCGCTGGTAAACCGAGGTAGCCAGGTACTCGGCCTTTTCATCGGTTTCGGCCACCACCATGGGGATGCCCAGCATCACATACGGCTTGTCCAGCGTGGTCGATGGTTTGAAGTGGTTGCGGTAAACGCGGATGGCCTCGTGCATGTAGCGCGGTGCGAAGTGCGAGGCGAAGGCGTAGGGCATACCGCGCATCCCGGCCAGCTGGGCGCTGAACAGGCTGGAGCCCAGCAACCACATGGGTACGTCGGTGTCATGCCCCGGTACGGCGATCACTTTTTGATCATCGGTGCGTGGGCCGAGGTAGCGCGACAGCTCCTCGACATCGTCCGGGAAGTCGTCCGGGCCACCGGCGCGGTCGCGGCGCAAGGCGTAAGCCGTCATCTGGTCGGAACCTGGTGCACGGCCCAGGCCCAGGTCGATTCGCCCGGGGTACAGGCTGGCCAGGGTGCCGAACTGCTCGGCGATTACCAGTGGCGCGTGGTTGGGCAGCATCACTCCACCTGAGCCCACGCGAATGGTCGACGTCCCCCCGGCCAGGTAACCGATCAGCACCGAGGTGGCCGAACTGGCGATGCCGTCCATGTTGTGGTGCTCGGCCACCCAGAAGCGGTTGTAGCCAAAGCGCTCGACGTGTTGCGCCAGGTCCAGCGAATTGCGCAGCGACTGCGCCGGGCCTGCGTCGGCGCGCACCGGCACCAGGTCGAGGGTGGAAATTTTCAGGTCACGCAGCTGCGTCATCGGAGCCTCCGCAAAGGTGGTTGGCCAGCGGCCTTTTCAACTCTGTATGGGCACATTCGGGGGATTCAATGCTTGCCGTGCGATTGGTCTGAACTTGCTGCAGGCGACAGGCCTCTGAACCCATAAGCTCGTAACCGAAAGACCAGGAGGCAGCATGAAAAAGACAGCATCGGCGATCTGGCAAGGTGGCCTGAAGGACGGCACCGGCCTGCTTTCTACCGAAAGCGGCGCGCTCAAGCAGAACCCTTACGGCTTCAATACCCGTTTTGAAGGCTCGCCGGGCACCAACCCGGAAGAGTTGATTGGTGCAGCGCATGCGGGCTGTTTTTCGATGGCTTTGTCGATGATGCTGGGCGAAGCCGGGCTTACTGCCGACCGGATCGACACCGCTGCCGAAGTGACGCTCGACAAGCTGCCCGATGGGTTTGCCATTACCGCCGTGCATCTTGTGCTCAGGGCGAAGGTGCCTGGTGCAAGCGAAGCGCAGTTTCTGGAGATAGCCAACAAGGCCAAGGAAGGGTGCCCGGTGTCCAAGGTGCTGAACGCGAAGATCAGCCTGGATGCCGCGCTGGTTGGCTGAAGCGGCGCAACGGTGGCGGTTTGCTGTAGTCTAAACAGCGTCGGCAGCACGCTGCCTCTTCAGGAGCCGTTCCATGATTCGCGTAGCAATCGCCGTGTTGGCTTCCCTGCTCGCCACCTCCACGTTGGCGGCAGTGAAACCGTGCGAGGAGCTGAAAGCCGAGATCGAGGCCAAGATCCAGGCGCAGGGCGTGCCCTCCTACACCTTGGAGATCGTGCCCAACAGCGAGGTCAAGGACCAGAATATGGTGGTCGGGACCTGCGATGGCGGGACGAAGAAGATCATCTACCAGAAGAATGACCAGTAGCTTTGAGACCCGGGGCTGCCTGGCAGCCCCGGCTTTCACGGAATACAGAACACTTCGCTAGGCTCGTTCACCAGCACCTTGCGGCTGGCGTCGTACAGCAGCACTTGCGGCTCCATCACCGGAGCCCGTGCCTCCAGGCGATAGCGCTCGCCGGCCTTGAAGTTGTCAAAGCGCACGGTCAGGTAGCAGGTGCGGTCCCGGGGCTCGCTCATGATGCCGCCGGAGTAGATTTCATAATCGAAGCGCACCACCAGTTCGTGCTTGCCGGGCGTTACCTGGAAGTAACGGCCATCCTCCAGGCGTTTTCCGTCAAGGCGGTCGGCCATGATCACCCGGCCGGGGGTCATGGTGTAGAGGTCGACCCAGGCCTGCTTGGGGTCGACGGGTGGCAAGGGGCTGGCGCAAGCCCCCAGTGCACTGAGGGCGATCAGCATCATGGGCTGGCGCATGGCAAGACTCCCACTTGCGATGTACAAGGTACAAGCATAGCGCCGTTTGCGGGGTTCAGGTGCGTTGGCAGCCTGCAGGCAGGCCTTGGCCGAGCAGTTTTTGCTGCTGGTCGTAGAGCTTGATCCAGGGGCGGAAGCCAATGCTGCCGGCTTGCAGCTGGTAGCGCTGCCCGGCGCTGAAGTCCTTGAAGGTCAGCTTGACCTGGCAATCGCGCCACAGCGGCTCATCGACCGGGCCGATATTGCTGGGGGTAACCGGAAACTGGTAGCGCACGGTCAGCTCATGGCTGCCTGGTGGTACCTCAAAATAGCGGCTGTCGACCCACTCTCGTTCGTCGACCTGCACGGCGTGCAGCGACGTGTTGTCGTAGGGGGTGAGGTCGATCCAGGCCTGGTTCGGGTCCGGGTCTGGCAACGTTGAACAGGCACAAAGCAGCAACAGTGAACCGGCGACCAGCAATGCACGCATGGCGAAACTCCCCCTTGGCGAGATAGTCTTGGAGTGAATCGGCCTTGAGCGAGTCAGACAGTCCCGGATGCTTCGACTTTTTCTTATGCAGCGCTCAGGCCCTGGGGCACTCGACCGCGTTTTCATCCGTTTGGTTCCCCTGCTGGCCGCGCTCCTGCTGAACGGTTGCAGTAGCGTTGCCTACTATGGGCAGTTGGCTGAGGGCCAGTGGCAATTACTGCGTGCACGACAGCCTGTCGCGCAGGTGATAGCCGACCCGGTGACACCCCCGCAATTACGATCGCACCTGGCACACGCTGAACAGGCGCGGGTGTTCGCCAGCCAGCAGCTGAAGCTGCCGGATAACCGCAGCTACCGGGTTTACGCCGACATTGGCCGGCCTTATGTGGTGTGGAACGTCTTCGCCACGCCCGAGTTGTCGTTGCAGCCTGTTACGCACTGCTTCCCGATTGCGGGGTGCGTGGCGTATCGCGGCTACTACCAGCAAGGCGCGGCCCGTGGGGCGGCGGCGCTGATGCGGCAAGACGGGCTGGATGTGTACGTTGGCGGTGTGGAGGCGTATTCGACGCTGGGGTGGTTCGATGACCCGATTCTCTCTTCGATGGTGGGCTGGGGCGACGAGCGCTTGGCCACGCTGATCTTCCATGAGCTGGCTCACCAGCGCTTTTATGTGCAGAACGACACCGAGTTCAACGAGTCGTTTGCCTCCTTCGTCGAGCAGGAAGGCACGCGGCAATGGCGCGTGGCGCGTGGGCTTGCCGCCATTGGCGGGGATCAGGGACAGCAGCGTGAGCAGTTCATCCGGCTGGTGCTGGCCAGCCGTGAGCGGCTGCAGGCGATCTATGCAGGCCCATTGGATGAAGCGCACAAGCGGCAGGCCAAGCGGGCCGAGTTCGAGCGCTTGAGGCGCGAGTACCGGCAGGTGCGTGATGGCCAGTGGGGCGGGGACAAGCGCTATGACGCCTGGGTGTATGGGCCGCTGAACAATGCCAAGTTGCTGCCGTTCGGGCTTTATGACCAATGGGTGCCGGCGTTTGAGGCGCTGTTCCGCGAGGTGGGCGGGGATTGGGGGCGGTTTTATGAGCGGGTCGAGCAACTGGGGCGGTTGCCGATTGCTGACAGGAAGGCGGCGTTACAGAGGTTGATGGTTAGGTCGTGAGATATTGGGGCCGCTTTGCGGCCCTTTCGCGACACAAGGCCGCTCCCACAAAGGTCCCGCGTACGCCGATCAATGTGGGAGCGGCCTTGTGTCGCGATGGGCTGCAAAGCAGCCCCAATGGCCATCAAGCCTTGATAAATGCCTGATGCATCTCGGCCAAGGTAGCAAAGTGGTAGGCCGGTTCTTCCGCCATCAACTCCTCCTGGCTACCAAACCCATACCCTACTGCCACGGCCTGCACGCCATTGCTGCGCGCGCCAATCAGGTCATGCTTGCGGTCGCCGATCATCAGCGTCTGTGCCGGGTCCAGCCCTTCTTCGTCCAGCAGGTGGCGAATCAGCTCGACCTTGTTGGTGCGGGTGCCGTCCAGCTCGCTGCCGTAGATCACCTTGAAGTGGTGGTCGAAGGCGAAGTGCCGGGCGATTTCACGGGCGAACTCCCAGGGTTTGGAGGTGGCGATGTACAGCGTGCGGCCTTGCCCGTTCAGGGCTTCAAGCAACTCCGGCACACCCTGGAACACCAGGTTCTCGTACAGGCCGGTGACGCGGAAGCGCTCCCGGTAGAAGTTCACCGCCTCCCAGGCCTTGGCTTCGTCGAAGCCGTAGAACTGCATGAAGGCTTGCAGCAAGGGTGGGCCAATGAAGTGCTCCAGGCGGGCCAGGTCCGGTTCATCGATACCCAGCTTGGCCAGGGCGTACTGGATCGAGCGGGTGATGCCCAGGCGTGGGTCGGTCAGGGTGCCGTCGAGGTCGAAAAGGATGTTTTGCTGGTGCATGTTCGTCTCGGTAATCGGGATCATTCCGGTTGGTCGTAGCCTTCGGCCAGGTGCTGGTCCTTGAGCTTCACGTAGTTGCCGGCGCTGTAGGAGAAGAAGGCGCGCTCGTTGTCGTTCAGCAGCCGGGCCTGTTTCACCGGGCTGCCCATGTACAGGTAGCCACTGACCAGGCGTTTGCCGGGCGGTACCAGGCTGCCGGCGCCGATGATCACTTCGTCCTCGACGATGGCGCCGTCCATGATGGTGCTGCCCATGCCGACCAGGATGCGGTTGCCCAGGGTGCAGCCGTGCAGCATCACTTTGTGGCCGATGGTTACTTCGTCGCCGATGATCAGCGGGAAACCGTCCGGGTTGAAAGGGCCGGCGTGGGTGATGTGCAGCACGCTGCCATCCTGCACGCTGGTGCGTGCGCCGATGCGGATGCGGTGCATGTCGCCGCGCACCACGGTCAACGGCCAGACCGAGCTGTCTTCGCCAATCTCCACATCGCCCAGCACTACCGCCGAACGGTCGATAAAGGCCCGTGATCCAACTTTCGGAGTGTGTTGCTGGAAGCTTCGGATGGCCATGATAGCGTCTCTCATCTGTGCCGATAGGCAGGCTGCCTGCTGCGGTCGGCGTCGATTGTAATTAAGATGGGGCAGTGTTTCTTCTGCCAAGGTATCCAAACCGTGACTGCGAACAACCCGCTTCTGCAATCCCACGATCTGCCGCCCTTCTCGCAAATCCGTGCCGAACACGTGTTGCCGGCGATCGAAGCGATCCTGGCCGACAACCGTAAAGCCATTGCCGAGATCCTCGACAAGCAGGGCAAGCACCCCTCCTGGGCTGGCCTGGTGCTGGCCATGGATGAACTGAACGACCGCCTGGGTGCTGCCTGGAGCCCGGTTAGCCACCTGAATGCGGTGTGCAACAGCGCTGAACTGCGCGAGGCCTATGAGTCATGCCTGCCGGCATTAAGCGCCTACTCGACCGAACTGGGCCAGAACCGTGCCCTGTTCGAAGCCTACCAGGCCTTGATCGACAGCCCGGAAGCCGCAAGCTTCGACGTGGCGCAGAAGACTATCCTCGAGCATGCCCTGCGTGACTTCCGCCTGTCGGGTATCGACCTGCCGGCAGACAAGCAGCAGCGTTACGCCGAAGTGCAGAGCAAGCTCAGCGAGCTGGGTAGCCGCTTCTCCAACCAGCTGCTCGATGCTACCCAGGCCTGGACCAAGCATGTCACCGACGAAGCCGCGCTGGCTGGCCTGACCGACTCGGCCAAGGCGCAGATGGCCGCCGCGGCCCAGGCCAAGGGCCTCGACGGCTGGCTGATCACCCTGGAATTCCCCAGCTACTACGCAGTCATGACCTACGCCAGCGACCGCGCCCTGCGCGAAGAGCTGTACGCCGCCTACTGCACCCGCGCCTCGGACCAGGGCCCGAACGCCGGCCAGTTCGACAACGGCCCGGTGATGCAGGAAATCCTCGGCCTGCGCCAGGAGCTGGCCGAGCTGCTGGGCTACAAGAACTACGCCGAGCTGAGCCTGGCCACCAAGATGGCCGAGTCCAGCGACCAGGTGCTGAACTTCCTGCGTGACCTGGCCAAGCGTTCCAAACCGTTTGCCGCCCAGGACCTGGAGCAACTGAAGGCCTACGCCGCCGAACAAGGCTGCCCTGAGCTGGCCAGCTGGGACGCCGGCTACTTTGGCGAGAAGCTGCGCGAGCAACGCTACAGCGTGTCGCAGGAAGCCCTGCGTGCTTACTTCCCGATCGACAAGGTGCTGAACGGCCTGTTCAGCATCGTGCAGCGCCTGTACGGCATCGAAATCGCGGAGCTCAAAGGCTTCGACAGCTGGCACCCGGACGTGCGTCTGTTCGAAATCAAGGAAAACGGCCAGCATGTCGGTCGCTTCTTCTTCGACCTGTACGCCCGCGCCAACAAGCGCGGCGGCGCCTGGATGGACGGCGCCCGTGACCGTCGCCGCACTGCCGCTGGCGAGCTGCAGAGCCCGGTGGCCAACCTGGTGTGCAACTTCACCCCGGCCGCACCCGGCAAGCCGGCGCTGCTGACCCACGATGAAGTCACCACCCTGTTCCATGAGTTCGGCCATGGCCTGCACCACATGCTGACCCGCATCGAGCATGCCGGTGTATCCGGCATCAACGGCGTGGCCTGGGACGCGGTCGAGCTGCCGAGCCAGTTCATGGAAAACTGGTGCTGGGAGCCCGAAGGCCTGGCGCTGATCTCCGCCCACTACGAAACCGGCGCCCCCCTGCCCCAGGACCTGCTGGACAAGATGCTGGCGGCGAAGAACTTCCAGTCGGGCATGATGATGGTGCGCCAGCTGGAGTTCTCGCTGTTCGACTTCGAACTGCATGCCACCCATGGCGACGGCCGCAGCGTGTTGCAGGTGCTCGAAGGCGTGCGCGACGAGGTGTCGGTGATGCGCCCACCGGCGTACAACCGCTTCCCTAACAGCTTTGCGCACATTTTCGCGGGCGGTTACGCAGCCGGCTACTACAGCTACAAGTGGGCCGAAGTGCTGTCGGCCGACGCCTTCTCGCGTTTCGAGGAAGAAGGCGTGCTGAATGCCGAGACTGGCCGCGCGTTCCGTGAGGCGATCCTGGCCCGTGGTGGTTCGCGCGAGCCAATGGAGCTGTTTGTCGACTTCCGTGGGCGTGAGCCTTCCATCGATGCGTTGCTGCGCCACAGTGGCCTCACCGAGAGCGCTGCAGCATGAGCGAGGTTGCTGTGAACAAGACCAAGAAACGCTTCATTGCCGGGGCGGTATGCCCGGCGTGCAGCGAGCCTGACAAGCTGATGATGTGGAGCGAAGACGACACCCCGCACCGCGAGTGTGTTGCCTGTGGCTTCACCGATACCCTCAACGAGCAGGGGCTTTCGGTGCCCAAGGAGCTTGGCACCCGGGTTAATCACCTGGCGCCGAAGGCTGCGCCGGCCAAGGTACAGACGGTGCAGTTCTTCCCGAATCCGAAGCTGAAGAAACCGGCTGAGTAATGCTGTGGTGCCACCCGGGTGCAAGGCCCGGGTGGTAGATAGTCAGGCCTTCTGGCATACGTTGGCCATGCACGCTCTCTTGCTCCTTTCCACGAGCAAAGTGACGCGCCATGGACAACCCCCTGCTGCAAGCTAGCCACATCCCCGTCGATTACCCTTCCATCACCCTTGAAAACATGCGTGCGGCTTTCGACCATGTGCTACTGGCGCATGAGCAAGGGATCGAGCGCATCATCCGTGATCAGCAGGCCATGCCCACCTGGGATGACATGGTGCTGGCCGTGGATGGCCTGGACAGCCAGCTATTGGCAGTGTTGTATGCCGCCTCGCCATTGGTTGGCCGGGAGGTCGACTGGGCCAACGCCATCATCGGCTTTTACGGTAAAGCAACGGAGCGCTTCGAACAGAAATTCGTCAACAGTCATCTGCATGCCCTTTACGAGCGCTTGGCCAGCAGTGACATCGGCAAGCAGCTGGATGCCCAGAAACGCGCCACCTTGCGTTGGCATCTGGACAAATTTGCCTCCAGCGGGGCGTTGCTCGATGCCGCTGGCAAGGTGCGCCTGGCAGACCTCCAAGGGCAGATCGGCAGTGCACGCGACGCGTTCCGCAGCAACATCAACCGCTCTGGGCTTAGCATTACCGACGAAACCGAGCTCAGCGGCATTTCACAGCAGGTGCGCGACAAATGGGCTGCTGCGGCACAAGAGGCAGGTGAGCAGGGTTGGATTATTGCCTGTGACACAGTGGCTACCGATGAGGTGCTCAAGCATGCGGCCAACCGCCAGCTCCGTGAACGTGTGTACCGGGCATTTCACACCCGAGGCACCAGCAATGATCCGCAACTGGATAACCGCTCGTCTTTGCAGGAGCTTGCACAACTGCGCCAGGAGAAGGCCCTCCTGCTTGGTTTTCCCAGCCATCTGGAGCAAAGCCTGCATGTGAAGAGTGCGGGCTCGGTAGCTCAGGTGCGCAGCTTTCTCCACGATCTGGCCGGTCATGTGCGACCGGCCATGTTGCGCTGGCGTGCGCAAGTGCAGCGCCAGGCTGCCGATCAAGGCCTGGACAACCCAAAACCCTGGGACTTCGACTACCTGCAGGCGTCTTCGCGCGGTGGGTCTTCCACCGAAGCGCTGCGCGAATACTTCCCGCTGGATGCGGTCGTCAGCGCGTTACAGCAGCTGGCGCAGACGCTGTTCGGTGTTGTGCTTGAGCCTAAGCCGCTCGCTACCTGGGATGATAGCGTGCAGCCGTTCGAGGTGTGGCAGGACAACGCCTTCATCGGGTTTCTGTATCTGGACGCCGTGCAGCATGCCGGGAAGCAGCCAGACTCAGTGTTCACCACATACATACGCAACCGTCGGGTCGATGCCGAGGGTATCTACCAGGCCGCGTCGGTGGTGGTTTTCTGCGATGTGCCGCAAGCACCACCAGGTAGCCGGCCATTGCTCGACCACTTGTCTCTGCGCAAGTTGTTCCATGAGTTCGGCCATGCCCTGCACCATTTACTGGTGCGTACGACGAACCACGTGATGTCCAACGTGACCGAACTGGGCACCGATGGTGTGGAGCTGTTTGGCAAGCTGTTCGAGCGTTGGGTCTGGGATGCGGATTACCTGGTGTCGATTTCGGCTCATACAAGCGATGGCAGCCCGCTGACCCGGAGGCAAGCCGATGAGAGCCTGGAGGCGCTGCGCCAGCAGGGCGTGGAGGAAATCGCGCGTCATCTGAGCCTGGCGCTGTTCGACATGGACCTGCATGCCACACCGAACGATGGCAGGTCCTTTGAGCAGCGCCTGAATGAGGCCCGTGAGCGTTGTGGCTACTGGCCGCTCGCTGATTTCGAGCACCCGGCGCATGCCTTCGACCACCTGGTGAATGGTTACGATGCTGGTTACTACGCCTACCTGTGGTCGGATGTGCATGCTTTTGACGTGTTCACCCGCTTCGAGGCCGAGGGCCTGCTGAACCGGGCCACGGGCCAGGCCCTTCAGGACGCGCTGTTAGCCCCAGGCGCATCGCGCCCATTGCGCGAAGGCATTGAGGTGTTCCTTGGTCGGCAATCTGAACAGGCAGCGTACCTGAGCTGGCATGGCCTGAAGTAGCCAGACCAGAGGTGCTGGAAAGATTCTGGCGCGCACTATACTGTATATCGGTACAGTATAGAGGTTAGCCATGATTCCTCCAGCACCGCAAAAGGGCCGTGGCACGGCGCACAACCCACATAACCGCTTTGCCCCGAGCCATTCGGTGGCAGTGGATGATGGCTGGTACCAGGAAGTGCCACAGACGCAGGGCACTGAAGTGCGGATAGAAACCGCCAAGTCGGTAATCAGCCGCAACACCTCGCCCGACCTGCCCTTCGACCGCTCCATCAACCCTTACCGTGGCTGCGAGCATGGTTGCATCTACTGCTATGCCCGCCCCTCGCACGCCTATTGGGACCTTTCCCCCGGTCTGGATTTCGAGACCAAGCTGATTGCCAAGACCAACGCTGCCGAGGTGCTGACGCAACAATTGAGCAAGCCGGGCTACGTGTGCGCGCCGATCAACCTGGGCTCCAACACCGACCCTTACCAACCGATCGAGCGGGAGCACATGCTCACCCGGCGGCTGCTTGAGGTTTTGCTGCGTTTTCGCCATCCGGTGACCATTGTCACCAAGGGTTCGCTGGTGTTGCGTGATCTCGACCTGCTGGCCGAGATGGCCCGCCAGCGCCTGGCGCGGGTAATGATCAGCCTGACCACGCTGGACGATGATCTCAAGCGGGTGCTGGAGCCACGCGCGGCATCCCCCGGCGCACGGTTGAGGGCCATCCGGGTATTGCGCGAAGCGGGTGTGCCGGTGGGTGTGTTGTGTTCGCCGATGATTCCGATGATCAACGACAGTGAACTGGAACGCCTGTTGGAGGCTGCCAGGGAAGCCGGCGCACAGAGCGCGGCCTACATGATGCTGCGCCTGCCGCTGGAGGTGGCGCCACTGTTCGAGCAGTGGCTGCAGGACCATTACCCGCAACGGGCTGCGCATGTACTGAGCCTGATCCGCCAGAGCCGGGGCGGCGAGCTGTACGACAGCCGGTTTGGTGCGCGCATGCGCGGTGAAGGGGTGTTTGCCGAGCTGTTGGCACAGCGTTTTGCCAAGGCCATGAAGCGGCTGAACTTTGAGGGGCGGGAAGCGCAGGCACTGGATTGCTCGGCATTCTGCCCACCGGGGGGCCAGATGGCGTTGTTCTGATGCCTGTAACTCAGCTAATAACACCCAATAATTTTGCTAATCCATATTGGCAACTGATGCTTTTTTGCTATTATCCAGATCCCGCCTTTCCTGTCTGGAACACCCGTTCTAGAGCCTTCGAATTAAGTTTCAGTTAAGTTTTCCCCGCTAGCGTAGGAAATCAGTCCACACCGACTGTGATCAATGGCCCGTGCGTGTCATCTAAATCCCTGCATAGCCAGAATCTTTCACCGGTAAAATGGATTTACCTACACACCGTCAAGAGGATGAATCATGCCCGTCAAGGACCCATCCAAGGTCGTACCGCAGGTCCCCGCGGAAAGCGCCGATGCTGCCCTGAAGCACATCGTCGACGGCTTCCTGCGCTTTCACCATGACGTCTTCCCCGAGCAGCAAGAGCTGTTCAAGAAGCTCGCCACCGCGCAAACGCCACGCGCCATGTTCATCACCTGCGCCGACTCGCGCATCGTCCCCGAGCTGATCACCCAAAGCTCGCCAGGCGACCTGTTCGTGACCCGTAACGTGGGTAACGTGGTGCCGCCTTACGGCCAGATGAACGGTGGTGTTTCCAGCGCCATCGAATACGCGGTTCTTGCACTGAAAGTGCACCACATCATCATCTGCGGCCACTCCGACTGCGGTGCCATGCGCGCGGTACTCAACCCGCACTCGCTGGACAAGATGCCGACGGTTGGCGCCTGGTTGCGCCATGCCGAGGTGGCCCGCACCGTGGTCGAGAACAACTGCTCGTGCGGCAGCGAACACGAAAGCATGCAGGTGCTGACCAAGGAAAACGTCATTGCCCAGCTGCACCACCTGCGCACTCACCCCTCGGTGGCCTCGCGCCTGGCAGCTGGCCAGTTGTACATCCATGGCTGGGTCTACGACATCGAGACCAGCAAGATTGAAGCCTACGACGCCGCCAGCGACAGCTTCCTGCCCCTGGCCGCTGGCGAGCCTGTTCCGAGCGCCACTCCGAGAGGCCGCTACTAAGCGCCCCATCCACCGCTAGAACCTTGATAGCCGGCTGCACCCTTCAGGGTGTGGCGCGGCCTTCTGCTGCCTTGAATTCCCTGACTGCCCTGCCGGCACGCCCGCTGGCGGCCCGCGCCTGCGCGCTCTTCAGGGGCAAACGTGCCCACGGCCAGGGGAATGGCCGTGTGACTGAGAATGGAGAAACACGGTGAACATTACACAGTTGAAAGCGGCCCTGCCGCGTGAGTTGTTGGCGTCGGTGGTGGTCTTTCTGGTGGCCTTGCCGTTGTGCATGGGCATTGCGATCGCCTCGGGCATGCCGCCGGCCAAAGGGCTGATTACCGGCATTATCGGCGGCATTGTCGTGGGTTTCCTCGCCGGTTCGCCGTTGCAAGTCAGCGGCCCGGCTGCCGGCCTGGCAGTGCTGGTGTTCGAGCTGGTGCGCCAACATGGCATGGCCATGCTTGGGCCGATTTTGCTGTTGGCCGGGGTGCTGCAATTGCTGGCCGGGCGCCTGCGCCTGGGGTGCTGGTTCCGCGTCACTGCGCCAGCGGTGGTGTACGGCATGTTGGCGGGGATTGGCGTGCTGATCGTACTGTCGCAAGTGCATGTCATGTTCGACACCGCGCCCCAGCCTTCCGGTATGCAGAACCTGCTGGAGTTCCCGGCAACCGTGGCCGCAGCCCTGCCACAGGAAAGCGCCGGTACCGGCTGGATGGCCGGTGCGCTGGGCCTGGGTACCATCGCCATCATGTGGGGCTGGGAGCGCTTGCGGCCGCAGCGGCTACGCTTCGTCCCGGGTGCCCTGCTGGGTGTTGCGGCGATGACCGGCATCAGCATGTGGCTGGCCTTGCCGGTCAACCGAGTGCACGTGCCGGCAGACTTGTCTGAGGCCATCGACTGGATCCGCCCGGATGACCTGATGCAACTGGCCGACCCTACCCTGCTGGTCGCTGCCTTCGCCCTGGCCTTCATTGCCAGTGCTGAAACCCTGCTGTCGGCTGCGGCGGTGGACCGCATGCACAGCGGCCAGCGCTCGGACTTCGACCGTGAGTTGTCGGCCCAGGGGATCGGCAACATGCTCTGCGGTGTGTTGGGTGCTTTGCCGATGACTGGAGTGATCGTGCGCAGTTCGGCGAATGTTCAGGCGGGAGCGCAAACCCGGGCTTCGGCGATCTTCCATGGCCTTTGGCTGCTGGCGTTCGTAGTGGCGCTGAGCAGCGTGCTGCAACAGATTCCGGTGGCGAGCCTGGCGGGTGTGCTGGTGTTTACCGGGGTGAAGCTTGTGGACTTCAAGGCGTTTCGCGGGTTGGGCCGTTATGGCCGCATGCCGATGTTTACCTACGCGGCGACAGCACTGGCGATCATCTTTACCGACCTGCTGACCGGCGTGCTGCTGGGCTTTGCCCTGACCTTGCTGAAGCTGGCGTTCAAGGCGGCGCGGTTGAAGATCAATCTGGTGAGCCTGGAGAAGGCTGGGCACATGGAGCTGCGGCTTAGCGGTGCGGCGACGTTCCTCAAGGTGCCGGCGCTGACTCAGGTGCTGGATACTGTGCCGGCGGGGACCACGCTGCACGTGCCGCTGGGTAACCTGAGCTACATCGACCACTCGTGCCTTGAGCTGCTTGAAGACTGGGGCCGCAGCAATGCGGCGAATGGGTCGCGGTTGTTGATCGAGCAGCGGCGGTTGAAGCGGCGGATCGAGGGGCGGTTGCGGACTACGGCGGGGGTTGGGGCATAGCCCCGAGGGATTTGTTGCCTGATCTGGCCCTTTCGCGGGCACGCCCGCTCCCACAGGATTGCGCTTTAGCTGAAACCAGCGCAGAACCTGTGGGAGCGGGCGTGCCCGCGAAGAGGCCGGAACAGGAAAATCAGGCCGGTTGACCCAGCTCGACACCCAGCTGCCGCGACAGGCACGGCCAGCGCTTCCAGGCCTCGCCAGTTGCCGGGCTGCTCAGTTTCTCGCGATAAGCCTCAACAGACTCCACCGCAAAGCTCTCGTCATTGAGCATTTCGTCAACCGAGTGATGCACCACTTCATCCAGCTGGTTGGCAAATTCCTCGCCAATCAACTGGTGGGCAATCAGGTTGGCGACGGTGGTATCGACCGGGATCAGCGGCTGCTGGAAGTGTCGGATGTACAAGTCATTCACTTCCTCCACCAAGCGATGCGCCAGGTAGGCCTCATCCAGCAGGCAGTCCAGACCCACATGCCCTTCCATGACCTCGGGCGGTTGCAGGAAGTAAGCCTCGGCAATTTTCAATACAGGTTTGATCTGCGACTCGATCCCGGCCTCGCGGGCAACCGCATGTGCGGCCTCCAGCAGTTCCGGAACCTGGTCGATGTAGGCGCTGACGAAGCGCGCCAAAGTACCCTGGGCGTCCTGCTCAGGCAGTTGGATCGAGGGGTGCAGGTGGGGCAGTTGCAGCTCGAGACGCTGTTTCAATTGGCCAGTCTGGCCTTCATGTTGATGGGCTTGGCTTACCTGCTCGCGTACAGCAGCGATGTTCATGACAACTCCAGGGACATTACGTTTCAAACGGAAGACACTAAATTAGCTCGGTATACAGAATACCTAAGACCTATTTGTTATAAATCTCGCAAACGTGTGCGCTCTCAGGCATATCAAGGTGCCATTATTGCGCCATACCCCCTCAAGCGTGCGGTTTTCAGGCAATTTGGCTATTTCGTGAAGTTCATTTCACAGGCTTCATTGCGTGCCATTGGTCGCTGTCTATACTCCCGGTGAACGTGATTCGTTGATGAGGCCCGACTGCTTTTAGCAGGGGCTCGGTCGTCGAAGCCAGGCAGTCTTGACCGCCGTTCCCTCTTGCCGCAGGCCACGCCTCCGGGACAACAAGAATTAGAAGGGGAACCCGCAATGATGCGACATCCACATGTCTGGATGGGCCTCCTGTTGTGGTCGGTTTTTGGTCAGGCCAATGCGGCCTGGACCGTGAACATGCACCCGGGGGCGACGGAAGTCTCCAACGCCGTCTTCGACTTGCACATGACCATCTTCTGGATCTGCGTGATCATCGGCATCGTGGTATTCGGCGCGATGTTCTGGTCGATGGTCATCCACCGCCGTTCCACCGGCCAGCAGGCCGCGCATTTCCACGAGCATACCTGGGTGGAAATCCTCTGGACCGTGGTGCCCTTCCTGATTCTGGTGGCCATGGCCATCCCGGCCACCAAGACCCTGATCGACATCTACGACGCCAGCGAGTCGGACATCGACATCCAGGTCACCGGCTACCAGTGGAAGTGGCACTACAAATACCTGGGCCAGGACGTGGAGTTTTTCAGCAACCTGGCCACCCCCGCCGATCAGATTCACAACAAGGCCCCCAAGGACGAGCATTACCTGCTCGAAGTCGACCAGCCACTGGTGTTGCCTGTGGGCGCCAAGGTGCGTTTCCTGGTAACCGCCGCTGACGTCATCCACTCCTGGTGGGTACCGGCCTTCGCGGTCAAGCGCGACGCCATCCCCGGTTTCGTCAACGAAGCCTGGACCCGTATCGAGAAGCCCGGCATCTACCGCGGCCAGTGCACCGAGTTGTGCGGCAAGGACCATGGCTTCATGCCGGTGGTGGTCGAGGTGAAGTCCAAGGCCGACTACGACACCTGGTTGGGTGAGCGCAAAGCCGAAGCTGCCAAGCTCAAGGAGCTGACCAGCAAGGAATGGACCCTGGAAGAGCTGGTGGAGCGTGGCGACAAGGTCTACCACACCACCTGCGTGGCCTGTCACCAGGCCGAAGGCCAGGGGCTGCCGCCGATGTTCCCGGCGCTCAAGGGTTCGAAGATCGCTACCGGGCCAAAGGAAGGCCACCTGAGCATCGTCTTCCACGGCAAACCCGGTACCGCCATGGCTGCATTCGGCAAGCAGCTCTCGGAAGTGGATATTGCCGCCGTGGTCACCTACGAGCGCAACGCCTGGGGCAACAACAAGGGCGACATGGTCACGCCGAAGGACGTGCTGGCGCTGAAGCAGGCAGAAGCGCAATGAACCGGGCTACTCGCGGCAATCAATGGGTTGCAGGAGACAGGACATGAGCACAGTGATCGACGACCACGCCCACGGCCATGACCATGCGCACGGCCCGGCCAAGGGCCTGATGCGCTGGGTGCTGACCACCAACCACAAAGACATCGGCACGATGTACCTGTGGTTTGCCTTCCTCATGTTCCTGCTTGGTGGCTCGTTCGCCATGGTGATTCGCGCCGAGCTGTTCCAGCCCGGGCTGCAAATCGTGGAGCCGGCGTTCTTCAACCAGATGACCACCATGCATGGCCTGATCATGGTGTTCGGTGCGGTGATGCCGGCCTTCGTCGGCCTGGCCAACTGGATGATCCCGTTGATGATCGGTGCGCCCGACATGGCCCTGCCGCGCATGAACAACTTCAGCTTCTGGTTGTTGCCGGCGGCGTTTCTGTTGCTGGTGTCGACCCTGTTCAGCCCTGGCGGCGGGCCGAATTTTGGCTGGACCTTCTACGCCCCGCTGTCCACCACCTATGCACCGGCCAGCGTCACCTTCTTCATCTTTGCCATCCACCTGATGGGCATCAGCTCGATCATGGGCGCGATCAACGTGATCGCCACCATCCTCAACCTGCGTGCGCCGGGCATGACCCTGATGAAGATGCCATTGTTTGTCTGGACCTGGCTGATTACTGCGTTCCTGCTGATTGCGGTGATGCCGGTGCTGGCCGGCGTGGTGACCATGATGCTGATGGACATCCACTTCGGTACCAGCTTCTTCAGCGCCGCCGGTGGCGGTGACCCGGTGCTGTTCCAGCATGTGTTCTGGTTCTTCGGCCACCCCGAGGTGTACATCATGATCCTGCCGGCCTTTGGTGCGGTCAGCTCGATCATCCCGGCGTTCTCGCGCAAGCCGCTGTTCGGCTACACCTCAATGGTGTACGCCACCGGCGCGATTGCCTTCCTGTCGTTCATCGTCTGGGCCCACCACATGTTCGTGGTCGGCATCCCGGTGGTGGGCGAACTGTTCTTCATGTACGCCACCATGCTGATCGCCGTGCCCACCGGGGTGAAGGTGTTCAACTGGGTCAGCACCATGTGGGAAGGCTCGCTCACCTTCGAGACGCCGATGCTGTTTGCCATCGCCTTCGTCATCCTGTTCACCATCGGCGGCTTCTCCGGCTTGATGCTGGCCATCGCCCCGGCGGACTTCCAGTACCACGACACCTACTTCGTGGTCGCACACTTCCACTATGTGCTGGTGCCCGGGGCGATCTTCGGCATCTTCGCCTCGGCCTACTACTGGCTGCCGAAATGGACGGGCCACATGTATGACGAAACCCTCGGCAAGCTGCACTTCTGGCTGTCGTTCATCGGCATGAACATGGCCTTCTTCCCCATGCACTTCGTGGGGCTGGCCGGCATGCCACGACGCATCCCCGACTACAACCTGCAGTTCGCCGACTTCAACATGGTGTCGTCTATCGGTGCCTTCATGTTCGGCGCCACGCAAATCTTCTTCCTGTTCATCGTCATCAAGTGCATCCGTGGCGGCGCGCCGGCACCGGCCAAGCCTTGGGATGGCGCCGAGGGCCTGGAGTGGTCGATCCCCTCGCCTGCGCCCTACCACACCTTCCAGACGCCACCGGAAGTGAAATAGGAAGCCCGCCATGAACGGCCTGTCGCTGAAACGCCTGGTAACGCGCCTGTTGATGCTGACGGTGGTGATGTTTGCCTTCGGCTTTGCCCTGGTGCCGATCTACGACGTGATGTGCAAGGCGTTTGGCATCAATGGCAAGACCGGCGGGCAGTACGAAGGCAGCCAGGTCAGCGACCCGTCGCGTTCGGTACGGGTGCAGTTCATGTCGACCAATGCCAGCGACATGGTCTGGGACTTCTACTCAACGGCTGACCAGTTGGAGGTCAACCCGGGTGCGGTGAACCAGATGATCTTCATTGCCCACAACCCGACCGACCGGCCGATGAGTGCGCAGGCGATACCCAGCATTACCCCGGCCGAGGCCGCGGCGTATTTCCACAAGACCGAGTGCTTCTGCTTTACCCAGCAGGTGCTGCAGCCCGGCGAACGCATCGAGATGCCGGTGCGCTTCATCGTAGACCGCGACCTGCCGGCCAGCGTGAAGCACCTGACACTGGCCTACACCTTGTTCGACATCACCGCTCGCCACCCGCCGGTCGCGCATGTTGCGGCCCAGGACGTCCAGGGCGCCCGTTAAGGGAAGGAGAACAGCAATGGCAAGTCATGAGCACTACTACGTCCCGGCGCAGAGCAAGTGGCCGATCATCGCCACCATCGGCATGTTCATCACGGTGTTCGGTCTGGGCACCTGGTTCAATGACATGAAGGCCGGCCACCCGGAATCGCACGGGCCGCTGATTTTCTTCGTGGGTGCATTGTTCCTGGCCTACATGCTGTTCGGCTGGTTTGGCGCCGTGGTGAAGGAGAGTCGTGCGGGGTTGTACAGCCCACAGTTGGACCGCTCGTTCCGCTGGGGCATGAGCTGGTTCATCTTCTCCGAAGTGATGTTCTTCCTGGCGTTCTTCGGTGCGCTGTTCTACGTGCGCGTGCTGGCCGGGCCGTGGCTGGGGGGCGAAGGGGCCAAAGGGGTTGCGCACATGCTGTGGCCGACCTTCGAATTCACCTGGCCGCTGCTGCACACACCCGACCCGAAACTGTTCCCGCCGCCCAAGGAAGTGATCGACCCGTGGCACCTGCCGCTGATCAACACCATCCTGCTGGTCAGTTCCAGTGTGACCATCACCCTTGCGCACCATGCGTTGCGCCGTGATCACCGTGGGCCACTGAAGTTCTGGATGGCGCTGACCATTCTTCTGGGTATCAGCTTCATTACGTTGCAGGCCTACGAGTACCACGAGGCCTATACCAAGCTGGGGCTGACGCTGGGTTCGGGGATCTACGGGGCGACGTTCTTCATGCTGACCGGCTTCCACGGCGCCCACGTGACGCTGGGCACGATCATCCTGATCGTGATGTTCGTGCGGATTTTGCGCGGGCATTTCAACCCGGAGAAACACTTCGGCTTCGAGGCGGCCAGTTGGTACTGGCACTTCGTCGATGTGGTGTGGGTGGGGTTGTTCATCTTTGTGTATGTGCTGTAGGAGCGAGCAAGCTCGCTCCTACAGGGATGAGGCCAGGCACTCAGAGATTCAGAAGGGAGCATGTGAAACCAGCTGACCGCTGATCAAGCCCCAGGCGACCAAGCCAACGGTCAGGGCCGCCAGGGTCACCCGCACGGTCAGCGCCTTCAGCAGGCGGGTCGAGTTTTCGTCGTCCTTGACCAGAAACACCAGGCCGCTGAACAGGCTGGCAATCGTGGCCAACAGCATCAGGACAATCGCGGCCTTGAGCATGGCGCTACTCCGGGGGGATGCGGTGATGTGGATAAGTATAGCGAGGCGCCCGTGAGGCCGTTTCGCCCAGGTTGGGTACCGACCCTGGTGGTGCTTGCGCTGCTGCCGGGCCTGATAGCGCTTGGCTGCTGGCAACTGGGCCGCGCCGAGGAAAAGCGCGTGCTGCTGGCCACTTATGCCGAGCGGCGGGTCGACGCGCCAATCGCCACGGCTCAGCTGGCATCGAACGAAGACAACGCCTTCCGCCGCGTGCACCTCTATGGCCGCTTCGACGCCGAACACAGCCTACTGCTGGACAACCGCATGCGCGACGGCCAGGCCGGTGTCGAACTTCTTCAACCCTTCCATGACCAGCCCAGCGGCCTGTGGCTGTTGGTCAATCGCGGCTGGCTGCCATGGCCAGACCGTCGCGTGCCGGTGCATTTCGATACCCCCTCCAACGCCTTGGCACTGGACGCTTCAGTCTACGTATCACCCGGCAGCACGTTTCAGCTGCATCCCGACCCTGAAGGCGGCCAATGGCCCCATCTGCTTACCGCCGTTGATGCCGCACAGCTATGGCCACAGCTAGGCCGCGAAGGCTATGCCCATGAGTTGCGCCTGGAGCCCGGCCCGGCAACCTACCGGCTGGACTGGCCGGTGGTTGCCATGGGCCCGGAAAAACACCTGGGGTACGCCGTGCAGTGGTTTGCCCTGGCGACTGCGCTGGTTCTGCTTTACCTCTACTTCGGCTGGCACCACAACAAGGAGAAACGCCATGGCCACCGCCACTCCACTGGACGTGCCTGAACGTAGCAAACCCAGAGCCCGCGGGCGTTTGCAGCTGCTGTTGATCTTGCTGGTGGTGCTCGGTCCGATGATCCTGGCCACCAGCATGTACAAGCTCAAGTTCTGGGTGCCGGAAGGCCGCAGCTACCACGGCGCCATGATCGGCAATGGTGAAAGCCGTGCCGATATCGGCGTGGCGGGTGAAGACGAGCGCTGGCAACTGCTGGTCAGCGCGCCCGAGGCCTGCGCCGAAGACTGCCAGCGCCTGGTGTACCTGGCCCGGCAGATCCAGGTCGGCCTGGGCCGCGATGCCAGCCGCGCCAGCCATGCGCTGGCCGCTGCCCAACCGCTGAGCGCCGACTACCAGGCGCTGCTCGGCCGCGAGTACCCACAACTGCAACGCTACCCGTTGGATGCCCAGCACTACCTGCAGAAGGTTGGCGAGCCTGGCCCGCAACTCTGGATCGTCGACCCCCACGGCAACCTGGTGCTGCGTTACGACGGCAAGGTCAACGGCAAGCATGTGCTGGACGACCTGCGCCACTTGCTCAAGCTGTCCAACATCGGCTAGGAGCCTGCCATGGCCAGACCTGGATTCCGCTTGGCTGTATTCGCCACCCTGCTGGCACTGCTGGTCGTCCTGCTCGGCGCCTATACCCGGCTGACCCACGCCGGCCTGGGCTGCCCGGACTGGCCGGGCTGCTACGGCTTCATCAGCGTGCCCAAGAGCGAGGCCCAGTTGGCCCATGCCGAGTTGCACTTCCCCGATCACCCCGTGGAAGAGGCCAAGGGCTGGGCCGAGATGGTCCACCGTTACTTCGCTGGCACCTTGGCCGTGGTGATTGCCCTGCTCGCCTTCCAGGCGGTGCGCCGGCATGCCCGCGATGGCCAACCCTATCGCCTGCCTGTGCTGTTGCTGGGTGTGGTGCTGGCCCAGGCGGCTTTCGGCATGTGGACAGTCACCTTGAAGCTGTGGCCACAGGTGGTCACCGCGCACTTGCTCGGCGGGTTCACTACGTTGAGCCTGCTGTTCCTGCTTTCCCTGCGTCTATCCCGGGCTTTTGCGCCATTGCCCAAGTTGCCGTTGAGCTTGCGCCGGATCGCTGCATTGGCCCTGCTGGTGGTGATCGGCCAGATCGCCCTGGGCGGTTGGGTCAGTGCCAACTATGCAGCGGTTGCCTGCATCGACCTGCCCACCTGCCATGGCCAGTGGTGGCCGGCGGCGGATTTCAGCAACGGCTTCCACCTGACCCAGCACGTTGGCCCCAACTACCTGGGCGGGCAACTGGACAGCGATGCGCGCACGGCCATCCACATCAGCCACCGGCTGGGCGCGTTGTTGGTGACTTGTGTGCTTTTGATGCTCAGCTGGAAGCTCCACCGCTGTGGCCTCCCCGGCCTGGCACGGTTGGTGCTGCTGGCGCTGGCCCTGCAAGTGGGCCTGGGCATCAGCAACGTGCTGTTCCACCTGCCGCTGGCCGTGGCCGTGGCGCACAACGCGGGTGGGGCGCTGTTGCTGTTGAGCATGGTGCTGGTGAATTACCGCATTCGCGTGGTCGACAAGGTGCGCGTGGGTGTCGGCCACGGGTGGCGCCTGCGGCCGGTGGCCGGCGTGGGCACTTCCCATCACATGAGGAATGATTCGTGGCGACGCTTCTGAGCGCACGGTGGGCGAGCTGGCGCGATTACCTGGAGCTGACCAAGCCCAAGGTGGTGGTGCTGATGCTGATTACCTCGCTGGCCGGCATGTTCCTGGCCACTCGCGCGGGCGTCAGCTGGAGCGTGCTGCTGTTCGGCAACCTGGGCATAGGTATGTGCGCGGGTGCTGCGGCGGTGGTCAACCATGTGGTGGACCGGCGCATCGATGCGCTGATGGCCCGCACCCATAAGCGGCCACTGGCCCAGGGCCGGGTCGAGCCACTGCCGGCGCTGTTGTTCGCCCTGGCCCTGGCGCTGTTGGGCATGACGTTGCTGCTGGTATTTACCAACGCCCTCACCGCTTGGCTCACCCTGGCCTCCTTGCTCGGCTATGCGGTGCTCTACACCGGCTTTCTCAAGCGCGCCACGCCACAGAACATCGTTATCGGCGGCCTGGCCGGCGCTGCCCCGCCGCTGCTCGGCTGGGTGGCCGTGAGCGGCCATGTCAGCGCCGAACCCTTGCTGCTGGTGCTGATCATCTTCGCCTGGACCCCGCCGCATTTCTGGGCCCTGGCCATCCACCGCAAGGAGGAATACGCGAAGGCCGATATCCCGATGCTGCCGGTGACCCACGGCGAGCGCTACACCAAGCTGCATATCCTGCTGTACACCTTGGTATTGCTGGCCGTGAGCCTGCTGCCGTATGCCATCCACATGAGCGGCCCGCTGTACCTGGCCTGTGCCTTGATGCTGGGCCTGCGCTTCCTGCATTGGGCCTGGGTGTTGTACCGTGGCAGCCGGCCGCACGCGGCGATCGGCACCTTCAAGTACTCTATCGGCTACCTGTTCGTGCTGTTCATTGCGTTGCTCCTCGACCACTACCTGTTGCTGAACCTATGACCCGAACCCAGAAAACCGTCTTCATCCTCGTTGCCCTGGTCGCGCTGATCATGGGCCTGACCGTCAACAAGGTGCTCAATGGCCGCGACCAGCCCAACCCCACCGAGCTGATCGACGCGGGCATTATCCTGTTGCCACAAAGCCGCACCGTGGCCGACGTGACCATGACCAACCAGGATGGCCAGCCAGTGCAGCTGGATGACCTGAAAGGCAAATGGTCGCTGCTGTTCTTCGGCTACACCTACTGCCCGGACATTTGCCCGACCACCCTGGCCCAGTTGCGTCAGGTAAAGAGCGAGCTGCCCAAGGAAGCCGTTGACCGGCTGCAGGTAGTGTTGGTGAGTGTGGACCCGAACCGCGACACGCCGAACCAGCTGAAGCAGTACCTGGGCTATTTCGACAAGGACTTTGTCGGGGTGGCGGGGTCAATCGAGGATACCCAGAAGCTGGCCAATGCCTTGAGCATTCCGTTCATTCCGGCGGATACCAGCAAGCCGGGGTATACCGTGGATCACAGCGGCAACCTGGCGGTTGTCGGGCCGGATGGGCGTCAGCGTGGGTTTATTCGTGCGCCGTTCAACAACCAGAAGCTGGTGGCGCAGTTGCCCGGGCTTGTGAAGCGGGATTGAGAGTGCTGGGCCTGCTGCGCAGGCCTATCGCGACACAAGGCCGCTCCCACATGGATCGGCGTACGCCGTATTTTGTGGGAGCGGCCTTGCGTCGCGAATGGGCCGCAAAGCGGCCCCGGGGATTTCGGATCAGAACGCCGGAACCACAGCGCCCTTGTATTTTTCGATGATGAACTGCTTCACCTCAGGCGAGTGCAGCGCAGCTGCCAGCTTCTTCATGTCTTCCGAGTCCTTGTTGTCCGGGCGGGCAACCAGGATGTTCACGTAAGGCGAGTCGCTGCCTTCGATGGCCAGCGCGTCTTTCTCCGGGTTCAGCTTGGCTTCCAGCGCGTAGTTGGTGTTGATCAGGGCGGCATCGACCTGGGTCAGCACGCGCGGGATGGTGGCTGCTTCCAGCTCACGGAACTTGATGTTTTTCGGGTTCTCGGCCACATCCTTCACGGTGGACAGGATGTTCTTATTGTCCTTCAGCTTGATCACACCGGCTTTGTCCAGCAGCAGCAAGGCGCGGCCGCCGTTGGTGGCGTCGTTAGGGATGACCACGGTGGCGCCGGAGGACAGCTCGTCCAGCTTCTTGATCTTGGTCGAGTACACGCCCAGCGGCTCGATGTGCACGCCGGCCACGCTCACCAGGCTAGTGCCCTTGGCTTTGTTGAACTCATCCAGGTACGGCTGGTGCTGGAAGAAGTTGGCGTCCAGGCGCTTTTCGGCCACCTGCACGTTCGGCTGGATGTAGTCAGTGAACTCCTTCACCTTCAGCTCCACGCCCTCTTTCGCCAGCTGTGGTTTGACGAAGTTGAGGATCTCGGCGTGCGGCACCGGGGTGGCGGCAACGGTCAGGGTATCGGCGTGGGCCGAGAAGGCCGCAACAGCGGCAGCAACAGCAAGCAGCTTCTTCATCAATCACTCCTTGTGAGGGCCGCGACGGCCCCCGAACGGGTCGGCCGGGCCGACCCCATTGGGGTTACTTACGGGAAAAATGCACGACCAGTTTGTCGCCCACGCTCTGCAACACTTGAACCAGTACCAGCAGCAGCACCACGGTCACTACCATCACATCGGTCTGGAAGCGCTGGTAACCGAAGCGGATAGCCAGGTCGCCCAGGCCGCCGGCACCGACCACACCGGCCATCGCGGTGTACGACACCAGGGTAATGGCGGTCACGGTAATGGCTGCGAAGATGCCCGGGCGGGCCTCTGGCAGCAGTGCGCTGGTAATGATCTGGCGGGTGGTGGCGCCCATCGACTGGGTAGCCTCGATGATGCCGCGGTCCACTTCACGCAGGGCGGTTTCCACCAGGCGGGCAAAGAACGGCGTGGCACCCACCACCAGCGGCGGGATGGCGCCGGCTACGCCCAGCGAGGTGCCGGTGATCAGCACGGTGAACGGGATCATCACGATCAGCAGGATGATGAACGGCAGCGAGCGCAGGATGTTCACCACCAGCGATAGCAGTGCGTACACGCCCTTTTGCTCGAACATCTGCTTTGGCCCGCAGAGGAACAGCAGCACGCCCAGCGGCAGGCCCAGCAGCACGGTGAAGAACAGCGAACCGAACAGCATGATCATGGTATCGACGGTGGCCAGCCAGATTTCGGCCCAGTCGACGTTGGCAAAGAAATTCAGGGCGTCCATCAACGCAGTACCTCCATATGTACGTCAGCTGCCTTGAAGCGGGCGAATGCCGCTTCCATGTCACCGCCGATCAGGGCGAGGGTGAGCTGGCCATAGGGGACATCCTTGATGCGGTCGATACGCCCGGCGAGGATGCTGTAGTCCACACCGGTTTCGCGGGCCACGGTGCCCAGCAGCGGCGCGTAGGTGGCGTCGCCCTGGAAGGTCAGGCGCACGATGCGGCCAGGTACATGGGCGAAGTCGTCGCGCTGTTCGCCTTCGTCGACTTGCTCGTCTTCCTGGACAAAGCGCTTGGTGGTGGGGTGCTGCGGGTGCAGGAACACATCGGCCACCGAGCCTTGCTCGACGATCTGGCCGGCGTCCATCACCGCCACGCGGTCGCAGACACGGCGGATCACGTCCATTTCATGGGTGATCAGCACGATAGTCAGCTTCAGCTCACGGTTGATCTCGGCCAGCAATTGCAGGACCGAGGCCGTGGTTTGCGGGTCGAGGGCACTGGTGGCCTCGTCGCACAGCAGGATCTTCGGGTTGGTGGACAGGGCGCGGGCGATGCCGACGCGCTGCTTCTGGCCGCCAGACAACTGCGCCGGGTACTTTTTGGCGTGGTCTTGCAGGCCGACACGGGCCAGCAGCTCGGTCACGCGTTTGTCGATTTCGCTGCGCGACAGCTCGCCGGCCAGGGTCAGTGGCAGGGCGACGTTGTCGGCGACCGTCTTGGAGGCCAGCAGGTTGAAGTGCTGGAAAATCATCCCGACCTGCTGGCGGAAGCCGCGCAACTGGCTGGCGTTGAACGCGGTGACGTCTTCGCCGTCGACGATGATCTTGCCGCCGGAAGGTTCTTCCAGGCGGTTGATCAGGCGCAGCATGGTGCTTTTGCCGGCGCCGGAATGGCCGATCAGGCCGAACACCTGGCCATCTTCGATGGTCAGGCTGGTCGGATTCAGTGCGGGGATTTCCCTACCGGCAACGCGGTAGGTTTTATGTACCTGTTGGAACTCGATCACGTAGCGAACCTTGTGGGGCGCATGGAATTTGGGTCAGCGGTTAGCTGGGGTCGCGCATTTTAGCCTTTTCCCATAGCTGTTCTTAGCATTTATTTCGTAATGCACCAATCCATCGGGCATATCGCGACAACCGGTAATCCTGATTGAACGCTCGGCAAAGCCTCCCAGTCACTAGTTGAACAAGCCCGCAACGGGCACGCCTGAAGACTGATGAGGAGAGCCGACCATGCCCAGCAAGAAAACGGACGCGCCCAAGCAGAGTGAAGCCGCTGGCACCCAAACCCCGGACCGGGCCAATACCAATGCCAAGTTGCAGAGCCTGGAAACCTTCCGCAGCGACGCTACCGGCCAGGCCCTGCGCACCAACCAGGGGGTGAAGATTGCCGACAACCAGAACAGCCTCAAGGCTGGCGCACGCGGGCCGTCGCTGCTCGAAGACTTCATCATGCGCGAGAAGATCACCCACTTTGATCATGAGCGCATCCCGGAGCGCATCGTGCATGCCCGTGGTACCGGGGCGCACGGCTACTTCCAGAGCTACGGCTGCCATGCCGAACTGACCAAGGCAGGCTTCCTGCAAGACCCGGACAAGGTCACCCCGGTGTTCGTGCGTTTTTCCACAGTGCAGGGGCCGCGTGGCTCGGGTGATACGGTACGCGATGTGCGCGGCTTTGCCGTCAAGTTCTATACCAATGAGGGCAATTTCGACCTGGTTGGCAACAACATGCCGGTGTTCTTCATCCAGGACGCCATCAAGTTCCCCGACTTCGTGCATGCCGTGAAGCCTGAGCCGCACAACGAAATGCCCACCGGTGGCTCGGCCCACGACACCTTCTGGGACTTCGTATCCTTGGTGCCCGAGTCGGCGCACATGGTGATCTGGGCCATGTCCGACCGCGCCATCCCGCGCAGCTTGCGGATGATGGAAGGGTTTGGCGTGCACACCTTCCGCCTGATCAACGCCGAAGGCGTGGCCAGCTTCGTCAAATTCCACTGGAAGCCGCGCGAGGGTGTGCATTCGGTGCTGTGGGATGAGGCGCAGAAACTGGCGGGCAAGGATGCTGACTATCACCGCCGCGACCTGTGGGAGGCCATCGAATCGGGTGATTACCCTGAATGGGAACTGGGCGTGCAGATCGTGCCCGAGGCCGATGAGCACAAGTACGATTTCGACCTGCTCGACCCGACCAAGCTCATCCCGGAGGAACTGGTGCCGGTCACCCTGCTGGGCAAGATGGTGCTCAACCGCAATCCGGACAACTTTTTCGCCGAAACCGAGCAAGTGGCGTTTTGCCCGGGGCATATCGTGCCAGGCATCGACTTCACCAACGACCCGCTGCTGCAGGGCCGGTTGTTCTCCTACACCGATACGCAGATCAGCCGCCTGGGCGGGCCGAACTTCCATGAAATCCCGATCAACCGGCCGGTGGCGCCCAACCACAGCAGCCAGCGCGATGCCATGCACCGCATGACCATCGACAAGGGTCGGGCTTCGTACGAACCCAACTCCATCGACGGCGGTTGGCCGAAGGAAACACCGCCTGCGGCGCAGGATGGCGGTTTCGAGAGTTATCAGGAGCGCATCGATGCGCACAAGATCCGCCAGCGCAGCGAGTCGTTTGGCGACCACTTCTCGCAGGCGCGGCTTTTCTTCCAGAGCATGAGCGCGACCGAGCAGCAGCACATCATCAAGGCCTACAGCTTTGAGCTGGGCAAGGTGGAGCGTGAAACCATTCGCGAGCGTGTGGTGAATGAGATTCTGGCGAACATCGACCTGGCGTTGGCGGCGGCGGTAGCGGGCAACCTTGGGTTGCCGGCACCCAAGCGTGGGACGGTCAAGGTGAAAGGCAGCAAGCCCGAGCAGTCAAAGGCGTTGAGCCAGATGAATCACCCCGGTGACGTGGGTATCAAAGGGCGCAAGATCGCGCTGCTGGTGGCCGATGGCGTGGATGCGGCGAGCGTCGACAGGCTGGTCAAGGCTCTGGAGGCTGTGAGTGCACGGCTGATGCTGCTGGGGCCAACGTCGGCGCCAGTGAAAGCCGCGGATGGCAAGCAGATTTCGGTGGACGCGTCGATGGAAGGGATGCCTTCGATCATGTTCGACGGGATTGTCGTGCCATCAGGTAAGGCTTCGACGGATGCCTTGGTGGCTAGCGGGCTGGCCAAACACTTCTTGCTGGAAGGCTACAAGCACCTGAAGGCTATGGTGTTGACCAAGGAACTGGCGACCGGCCTGGGACTTAAGGAAGACAAGGGCTTGCTGCTGGCGGATGACCAGAAAGCCGTGGATGCCTTTGTCAAAGCGGTTGAGGGGCATCGGGTGTGGGAGCGGGAGGCGGCTGCGGAGGCTGTGCCGGCCTAAGGGGCTGCTTTGCAGCCCATCGCCGGCAAGCCAGCTCCCACAGGTACTGCGCAGGCCTTGAGCTTTGTGCAGTACTTGTGGGAGCTGGCTTGCCGGCGATAGGGCCTTAAAGTTTTATTGCAGGTGTGGCACCAATACCACCTGCGCCGGCAGCGAACGCTGAATCTCATGCTTCTGCTTCAGCTCAAACCCGCTGTCGATCTTGCGCACGCGTTTCTCCAGCAAGGTCTTCAGCCAAGGCGCATCATCAGTACGCGGCACCTGGAACACCACTTCGCAGTCATAGCTCACCACATCGGCGGCAATGTCATCGAGTTGGCGGCGCATGGCCCGGCTATCGGTGGTCTTCAAGGCCACCACCGTGCTTGGCGCTGTCGGGTCGATGATGCGTGCCTTGGGCTTGGCTTCAGCAGCTTTCAAGGCAGCCTCTGCCTTCTCCAGCTCGGCCTTGCGTGCCTGGGACAGGGGATCGCCACCGGTCACCGCCGGGGCTTGCGGCATCAGTGCACGGGCACGGGCCAAGGCAGTAGCTGCTGCGTTCACATCGCCCTTCTGCAGGACGATTTGGCTGCGTTGCAGATACGCTTCGGCCAACTGACGCTGGTATTGCTCCAGGCGCGCGTCGTCAGGCGACTGGGCCTGCAGGGCTGCCAGCTGGTCTTCGGCGGTGGCCAGCTCGTTGCTGGCGATGTTTTGTTGCAACTGCTGCCAGGCATCGGCTTGGGCAGGTACGGCGGCCTGTTCGACCGGCGCGCTGGAGCAGGCAGCCAGGAACAGGGAAAACGCGGCAACAAGCAGATAACGGGAGGCGAACGGCTTCATTCCTGCGACTCTCTATTTGCGCAAAAAGCGAGCAAGTCTACACCCAGGTGCGCACGCTCGAAAACAGGTCTTACAGACCCTTTACCCGGCAAAAGGTTGCAAGGCGTGCCATCACACGCCCTGTATTTCAGCGTTTTGGCAGGGCCAGGCTCAGCAAGAATAGCACCGCCGCGCAGACCACGATCGATGGGCCGGCGGGTGTGTCCTTGAACCAGGACATGGCCAGGCCGCCACAGACGGCGGTAACGCCCAGCAGGCTGGCGCCCAGGGCCATCTGCTCGGGGGAGCGGGCGTGACGTTGCGCCGCAGCGGCGGGGATGATCAGCAGCGAGGTGATCAGCAACACGCCGACGATCTTCATGGCCACGGCAATCACCACCGCAATCAGCAGCATCAGCGCCATGCGCAGCCCGGCTACGGGCAGGCCTTCGACCATCGCCAGTTCTTCGTGCACGGTAACGGCCAGCAACGGCCGCCACAGCACGGCGAGCAGCAGCAGGACCAGCGCACTGCCGCCGAGAATCCAGGCCAGGTCGGTGGTGCTGATGGCCAGCAGGTCGCCGAACAGGTAGGCCATCAGGTCGATGCGTACATCGTGCATGAAGCTCAGTACCACCAGGCCCAGCGACAGGGTGCTGGGGGCGAGGATGCCGAGCAGGGTGTCGGAGGCCAGCGGTTGGCGTTGCTGCAAGGTAACCAGCAGGATCGCCAGCAACAGGCAGCCGACGGTTACCGCCAGGGCCGGGCTCACGTCCAGCACGAAACCCATTGCCACGCCCAGCAGCGCGGCGTGGGACAGGGTATCGCCGAAATACGCCATGCGCCGCCACACCACGAAAGAACCGAGTGGGCCCGCAACTACTGCCAGGGACAATCCCGCAAGCAAGGCGTAAAGAAGAAAATCAGCCATGCTTGCAGTGCTCTCCGTGAACATGGGTGCCGGGGGCGACGACCGAGCCGTGCAGGTCGTGGCTGTGGTCGTGATGGTGGTGGTAAACGGCCAGGCTCGGTGCGTTCTGGCCGAACAGTTCGACGAAGGCCGGGTCGTTGCTGACTTGCTCCGGATGACCCGAGCAGCACACGTGGCGGTTCAGGCACACCACCTGGTCGGTGGCGCTCATCACCAGGTGCAGGTCGTGGGACACCATCAGCACGCCGCAGCCGTGGCGGTCGCGCAGGCGGGTGATGAGGTTGTACAGCTCGGTCTGGCCGACCACGTCCACGCCCTGCACCGGCTCGTCGAGCACCAGCAGTTGGGGTTCGCGCAGCAAAGCACGGGCCAGCAGCACGCGCTGCATCTCGCCGCCGGAAATGGTCTGGATCGGGCTGTCGATGACCTGCTCGGCGCCCACTTCCTGCAACGCCGACAAGGCTGCCGCGCGGTCTACGCCGGGCACCAGGCGCAGGAAGCGCAGCACCGACAGCGGCAGTGTGGCATCGACCTGGATCTTCTGCGGCATGTAGCCAATGCGCAGTTTCGGCTTGCGCCATACCTTGCCGCGGTGCGGCTTTAGCAGCCCGAGCACGGCGCGCACCAGGGTGGTTTTGCCTGCCCCGTTGGGGCCGATCAGGGTGACGATCTGCCCTGGTGCGACCGACAGGTCGATGCTGTCGAGCACCGCCTCGCCGCCAAAGGTAACGCCCACCTGTTCCAGGCGGATCAGCGCATCGCTCATGCCGCGCTCCGGCAATTGCCGCACAGGCCGACCACTTCCACGGTCTGGGTCTCGACCGTGAAGCCCACACCCTTGGCGCTGTTGATAATGGCCTCGCTGATGCTGCTTTGCTCCAGCTCGATGGCCACATGGCAGGCCCGGCAGATCAGGAACTGGCCCTGGTGCACGTGCTCGGGGTGGCTGCAGCCGATGAAGGCGTTGAGCGAGGCGATGCGGTGCACCAGGCCGTTTTCCAGCAGGAAGTCCAGCGCGCGGTACACCGTAGGCGGAGCGGCGCGGCGGCCGTCCTGCTCGCTGAGCACGGCGAGGATGTCGTAGGCGCCCAGCGGCTTGTGGCTTTGCCACACCAGTTCCAGCACACGGCGGCGCAGCGCGGTCAGGCGCAGGCCCTGGCGGGTGCACAAGGCGTCGGCTTCAGCCAGTGCGCTGTGTACGCAATGGGAGTGATCGTGAGGACGGTTGGCCAGCGGCGTGATGGACATGGGCAGCGACGGTTCTGGATGGAGACGTTATTATGTTACCTGTTTCTGACGACTCGAGTATCCACCGTGTCCCGATTCCTAGCTCTGTTTGTCGCTTTCATCGCATTTTCCGCCCAGGCCGATGTGCGCGTGCTCACCAGTATCAAGCCCCTGCAGCAGATCGCCGCCGCCGTGCAGGAAGGCGTTGGCAGCCCTGATGTACTGTTGCCGCCAGGTGCTTCACCCCACCACTACGCGCTGCGCCCTTCCGACGTGCGGCGGGTAGGCGATGCCGACCTGCTGTACTGGATCGGCCCGGACATGGAGAACTTCCTGCCGCGGGTGCTGGGCAGCCGCAGCAAGCCCACGGTGGCCGTGCAGTCGCTGACGGGCATGAAGTTGCGTCATTTTGGCGAGGACAGCCACTCCCATGAGGAAGAGGATCACGACGACCATGACCACGATCACCGCCCGGGTAGTCTCGATGCACATTTGTGGCTGTCGTCGGTCAATGCGCGGGTAATCGCGGCGAAAATGGCTGCGGACCTGGCTCAGGTAGACCCGGCCAACGCTGCCCGCTACCAGAGCAACCTCAAGGCGTTCGATGAGCGCCTGGATGCGCTGGATGGGCGTATCAAGGCCCGTGTGGCGGGTATCGCCGACAAACCGTACTTCGTGTTCCACGAAGCGTTCGACTACTTCGAGGCCGAGTACGGCCTGAAACACACGGGCGTGTTCAGCGTGGCCTCCGAGGTGCAGCCGGGCGCGCAACATGTTGCTGCCATGCGCAAGCGCCTGCAGGAAGTGGGTAAGACTTGTGTGTTCAGCGAGCCGCCGCTGCGACCGCGCTTGGCTGAAACATTGACTGCCGGGCTGCCGGTGCGCCTGGCTGAGCTGGATGCCTTGGGCGGAACCGACCCGGTTGATGGCAAGGGCTATGAGCGCTTGCTGGAGAAGCTGGGTGGTGACCTGGCTGGCTGTCTGGAACAGCTATAAACCTGTTCCGGCCTCTTCGCGGGCATGCCCGCTCCCACAGGGATAACACAAACCTCAAGGTTGTCGTTGTACCTGTGGGAGCGGGCGCGCCCGCGAAGAGGCCGAAGAGGAACTAGAGAGCGAACGGCAGGTGCAAAGCCACCTGCTGGCGCTGCGCCAAACGCACCTCGAACTCGCTAGGGTCATGGATCATCACATCCATCCCGGCGAACGATTCCGCCGCAATCAGGCGCGACAGCCAGAAGCGCACACACCCTACCCGCAACATTTCCGGCCACAGGTCGGCCTCGGCCGCCGTGAACGGCCGCAGCGCCGCATAGGCCGCCAGCAGCGCCTGGGCGCGTGGCACATCGATCGCGCCGTGTTCATCCAGGCACCAGTCGTTCACGGTGATGGCGATGTCATACAGCATCGGCCCCGAGCAGGCGTTGTAGAAGTCGATCACACCGGTCAGGTGGGTGCCTTCGAACATCACGTTGTCGCGGAACAGGTCGGCATGCAGGTTGGCCCGTGGCAAGGCCAGGATCTGCGCCTTGTGCGCGGTAATTTCGTCCAGCGCCGGCTGCAGCAGGGCGGCTTGCCCGGCAGTCAGGCGCGGCAGCAGCTCGGCACCTGAGGCCAGCATCCAGTCCAGGCCACGGTCGGTACGGCGCTCGATGATGTGCTCGCGGGTGGCCAGGTGAATATGCGCCAGCAGTTCGCCTACCTGGGCGCAGTGCTGGTTGTTCGGCGCCTTGATGTGCTTGCCCGACAACCGTGGCTGCAACAGCGCAGGCTTGCCACACAGTTCGCGCAGGCCATTGCCATCGCGGTCACGAATGGCATACGGCACCGGCATGTCGGCAGCGTGCAGGGTGTCGAGCAGTTCGATGAAGAACGGCATGTCTTCGCTCGGCCCACGCTCGATCAGCGTCAGGACGAACTCCCCCTGTTCGAGGCTGACGAAGAAATTGCTGTTCTCGGTGCCGGCGGCAATGCCCTGGAAGTCGAGCAGACGGCCCAGCTCGTACGGCGCCAGAAAGGTTTCCAGCTCAGGCCGGGTCACGGGGGTGAAGACTGACATGATGAAAAATTGCCCATACGGGCACTTCCGCCGGGAAGTGCCGGGTTGATGTGAACGGTGCGCGTCAGATTACCACTCGAAGATCTTCCAGGACGGAATCAGCATGTCCGGCTGGTCGGATCGAATGAAATTGGCATCAGTGCCATCAGCGCGTACCAGGAAATAAGGCTTGCCGTTTTTCGGCGTGATCTTGATCGCATACAGGAAGCCGTTCTGCCGGTATTCCTGGATGGTTTTGTCGCCTTCCGTGCGAATGGTCACCTCGGGATCGGCCGAGGGGGCGTCGTCCGCCGCCAGGGTAACGACAGGCATGGTTGCCAACAGGCCGAGCAGTAACAGGCGATTGAGTGTACGCATGATAACCTAGTCCCTTTGTCGTCAATGATTCTGGCTATTCTAGCGCCGGACCCGTCGAAAAGGTTGATTCTGCTCATGAGCCAAGCGCCCCTCGTCCTGGTGGACGGTTCCTCCTACCTGTACCGCGCCTTCCACGCGCTGCCGCCGCTGACCACGTCCAAGGGCATGCCGACCGGTGCGGTGAAGGGTGTGCTGAACATGCTCAAGAGCCTGCGCAGGCAATACCCCGACAGCCTGTTCGCGGTGGTGTTCGACGCAAAAGGCGGCACTTTCCGCGATGCCATGTTCGCCGAGTACAAGGCCAACCGCCCCAGCATGCCGGACGACCTGCGCGTGCAGGTCGAGCCGCTGCATGCCAGCGTGAAGGCGCTGGGCTACCCGTTGCTGTGCGTCGAGGGTGTCGAGGCTGACGACGTCATCGGCACCCTGGCCCGCAGCAGCGCCGCTCAAGGGCGCCCGGTGATCATCTCGACCGGTGACAAGGACATGGCACAGCTGGTGGACGGGCACATTACCTTGGTCAACACCATGACCGGAAGCGTGCTGGACGTGGCTGGCGTGCACGAGAAATTTGGCGTCGGCCCGGAACACATCATCGACTTCCTGGCCCTGATGGGCGACAAGGTCGACAACATTCCCGGCGTGCCGGGCGTGGGCGAAAAGACCGCCGTGGGCCTGCTGACCGGCATCGGTGGTGGCCTCAGCGACTTGTACGCCAACCTGGACAAGGTGCCGGCGCTGGCCATTCGGGGCGCCAAGACCTTGCCGGCCAAGCTGGAAGAGCACCGCGATGCGGCGTTTCTGTCCTATGAGCTGGCCACCATCAAGGTCGACGTGCCGCTGGATGTCGAAGTGGATGCACTGGTGTGTGGCGAGCCGGACCGTGAAGCGCTGCTGGCGCTGTACACCGAGATGGAGTTCAAGAGCTGGGTCGCCGAGGTGCAGCGTGACGCGGCCAAGGCCGGTGATGACGTGGCACCGGTCGAGGCGCCAGCCGCCAAGGCCGAACCCAAGTACGAAACCATCCTCGACCAGGCCCGTTTCGATGCCTGGCTGGAGAAGCTGCGCCAGGCGCCGTTGTTTGCCTTCGACACCGAGACCACCGGCCTGGACGCCCAGCAGGCCCAGCTGGTTGGCCTGTCGTTCGCCGTCGAGCCACATGAAGCAGCCTATGTGCCCTTGACCCACGACTATGAAGGCGCGCCGGCCCAGCTGGACCGCGAGGCCGTGCTGCTGGCGCTGAAGCCGCTGCTGGAGGACCCGGCCAAGGCCAAGGTCGGGCAGAACGCCAAGTACGACATCAACATCCTGGCCAACGGCTCGCCTGCCATCGACATGCGCGGCGTGGCGTACGACACCATGCTCGAGTCGTATGTGCTGAACTCCACGGCTACCCGCCACGACATGGACAGCCTGGCGCAGAAGTACCTCGACCACACCACCATCGCCTTCGAGGACATCGCCGGCAAGGGCGCCAAGCAGCTCACCTTCAACCAGATCCACCTGGACAAGGCCGGCCCGTATGCCGCCGAAGATGCCGACATCACCCTGCGCCTGCATCACGCACTGCAAGCGCGTCTGGCGCAGACGCCGAGTGTGCAGCCGGTGCTGATGGACATCGAAATGCCGCTGGTGCCGGTGCTGGCCAAGATCGAGCGCCAGGGTGCGTTGGTCGATGCCGCACTGCTGCAGGTACAAAGTGGTGAGCTGGGTGTGAAAATGGCCGAGCTGGAACAGCGCGCCTATGAGCTGGCCGGTGAGGAATTCAACCTCGGCTCGCCCAAGCAGCTGGGCTCGATCCTCTACGACAAGCTGGGCATGCCGGTGCTGAGCAAGACGGCCAAGGGCCAGCCATCCACCGCCGAAGCCGTGCTCGACGAGCTGGCCGAGCAAGGCTACCCACTGCCCGAAGTACTGATGCAATACCGCAGCCTGAGCAAGCTCAAGAGTACCTACACCGACAAGCTGCCGGGCCAGATCAACCCGCGCACCGGGCGTATCCACACCTCCTACCAGCAGGCAGTGGCAGCCACTGGCCGGCTGTCGTCGAGCGACCCGAACCTGCAGAACATCCCGATCCGCACCGCCGAAGGCCGCCGCATCCGCCAGGCGTTCATTGCCAGCCCGGGCTACAAGCTGCTGGCGGCGGACTACTCGCAGATCGAGCTGCGCATCATGGCCCACCTGGCCAAGGACGAAGGCTTGTTGCATGCCTTCCGCAATGACCTGGACGTGCACCGCGCCACGGCGGCGGAAGTGTTCGGCGTGGCCCTGGAAGACGTCACAACCGACCAACGCCGCAAGGCCAAGGCCATCAACTTCGGCCTGATCTATGGCATGAGCGCCTTTGGCCTGGCCAAGCAGATCGGTGTCGACCGCAAGCAATCGCAGGACTACATCGACCGTTACTTCGCCCGCTACCCGGGCGTACTGGCCTACATGGAGCGCACCCGCGCCCAGGCTGCCGAGCAAGGCTTTGTCGAAACCCTGTTCGGCCGCAGGCTGTACCTGCCGGACATCAACGCCAAGAACCCGGCCCTGCGCAAAGGCGCCGAGCGCACGGCGATCAACGCGCCGATGCAGGGCACTGCGGCCGACATCATCAAGCGGGCCATGGTCAATGTGGACAACTGGCTGAGCGAGAGCGGGCTGGATGCCCGGGTGATCCTGCAGGTACACGACGAACTGGTACTTGAGGTGCGTGAGGACCTGGTTCAGCAGGTGAAAGATGAAATTCGCCAGCACATGAGCAAGGCGGCGGAACTGGATGTGCCGCTGCTGGTGGAAGCAGGAATTGGCGCGAATTGGGACGAAGCTCACTGATTGAGCGGGGAAAGCTGTGTAGGATCTGCGACGTAGTGACGCGGATCCTGGCACCGCTCAGTGCCATTGGTGCTGAAGTTTCATGAAACTATCGCAAATAGTTTTCAGGGCTTCGGAACTAAACCGGTGAACCGGAACTCAGAGTAACTGAATGGCTGGTGAAGCCCTTCGATGCTCCTATGTTGTGTTAAGTGTTGGCAGATATCTGGACCCCGCCCTAGCGGTCCGGACTTGGACCCCGAACTTCCCCCTCCCCATACGAAGTCCGGGGTTTTTTTTGCCCGGAATTTGGGTCGACAGATACGGCCTCATCGCCGGCAAGCCAGCTCTCATCAAACAAAATGCAACCCACTGTTTTTTAAGCACTCAGGCAGCCACCAGTTGGTACCCCAGTTTCCGGGCTTTGCGAAGCAAAGCCCGGACCTGTCGGTCTTGGCTCCTGGCTTCGAATTCCTCAAGACCTTTTTCGACATAAGCCTGTTTCTTGGTTAGCAGGTTGTACACCAGTCGTGCCAACTGGTGGGCAGTGGCTTTGATGGCGCAGCTGGTATCCATTCGAGTCAGCCTGGCTCGGTGCGATGCACCAATGAAACCCTTGTCATTACGAGCATTGGATGCAGCCTGCTTGAGTGCTTGAGCTG
>NZ_QKMQ01000019.1:0-140459 GCF_003208145.1 Pseudomonas sp. RV120224-01b
GGCTGGGCCGGTGGCAGTTGGGGCTCGATGGCCATTCCGCGCATCGGCCAGGACGTGATCATCCAGTACGTCAACGGCGACCCGGACCAGCCGATGATCACCGGGCGCACCTACTGCGGTGATCAGTTACCGCCCTACGACCTGCCCGAACACAAGACACGCATGACCATCAAGAGCCAGACCCATAAAGGTGATGGTTACAACGAACTGCGTTTCGAGGACGAACTGGGCAAAGAGGAAGTGTTCATCCATGCCCAGCGGGACCAGAACAACATCGTCAAACACGACGATACCACGCAAGTGGGCAACGATCGCACCGAACGCGTCGAACGGGACGAAACGATTTCGATTGGGCAGGACCGTCTTGAAGACGTTGCCCGGAACGAGACCGTAAGCATCGGCCAGAACCGGACACATGAAGTTGGCAATGACGACAGCCTGAGCATTGGCCGCACCCACACCATCACCACAGGCAAGGACCGAATCGAACACGTCGGCAATCACCGGCAGGACCTCACCAAGGCCAACCACACGGTAGAGATCGGTGGCCATCTCGAACAGGTCGTGGCCGGTCACAGCACATTGCAGACCGGCGAGGCTATTCGGCACACCACCAAGGTTTACGACATCCAGGTCAGCGAAAGCCTGACGATCAGAAGCCCGGCAGGTCTTCTGCGAATCGACGGCGCCGGCATCACGCTGGACGGCCTTGCGCTGGACTTCAAGGGGCCGGTCAGCCAGCAGGCCAAGGGCAGCCAGCGCATGACTGCCACTTCGGGCGTACCTGAGCCTGGGGAGCCGATTTGTCTGAGTTGCTTGCTCAAAGCCATCGCCGCCGGCCACAACATGATTCCCATGGAGGGTGCCAGCTGATGCCCAGCCCATTCATCAGAGCAATGGTAGAAGTGCTACGCACATCCGACCGCTATCGCCTGAGTGCCGTCGTTGAAATGGCCAACCTTTCACCCCGGGCCCGGGAAACGCTGACCCAACATTACACGGGGCGCTGCTGGCCTTTGTTACAACAGGCCCAATTCAGCAATTTACGCGCGGTAGGCCCCTGGTTGTTCGGCTCCAGGCCAGGTTCCGATGTCTCAGGCCAGTACGATTTCCAGTGGCAGCTGGAGCAAGGTGCAACGGGTGCGGTGAGTGGCTGGATAGTCAGCGCGCTGCCAGCCGCCCAGCTTGTACAGCACTTGAGCCAGGCCAACTCCGTTACCGGGCCGGATGGCCACGCTTACCTGTTGCGCTACCACACCGCAGCCGTCCTGCAAGTGTTGGATACCTGCCGCGAGTTGCCTGGCGTGACCGAGTGGTTGGCGCCCATTCATTGCTGGTGGGCCCCGGTGGCGCATCCGCACAAGAGGTTGTGGGTGCAAATCGCTGGCGGCGACCAGCCTCGCATGATCCATGTCCCGCCCATCACCCTGAGCGAAGACTGCTGGGCAGCCTTGGCCGGCGACCCGCTGAGCTATCAACTTGCCGAAATGCTGAAGCACGAGCCGTCCTGCGCGGCCTTTACGGCTGTCTGCCACGGTACGCGGGTTGGCCTGATCCAGCACCACCTGAATCAGGCCCGTGAACAAGGGCTGGACCGCGAGCAGGACTTGATCAGCTATGTGCTGATGATGGCCCGCAACGGTGAACAACTATCTGAAACGCCTGCCTGGCAAGACGCAATCGCGGCTACCCGCACGCAGCAAACACCCCTGATCGACAACGTGCAGCGATGCTTGCACGCCAAGGACTGAGGTACACAACATGGACTCGCTTACCGAAACCCTCGAACTTTGCCGGCGCATCACCACCGGCTACCGCCCTGCCCTGCGCAACAGCCCGGTCGCCGACTGCACCCGCCGCTTCGAGCTGCTACCCCTGCGCTACGCCGCTGTCGGCGGCAACCCGGCACAACGCGCCCGCCTGCCCAAACTGCCGGGTTATCTCAGCCCGTTCCAGGACGTGGGCGAGATGACCCACTCCGGTTACGCCATCCGCCCCCTGCGTGAGGGCTTTCTTTACCTGCTGATCAAGCGCCACAGCGCAGATGCCTACGAATGGCACAGCCAGTATCGTGTGGCACCCAACGGGTCACTGCAGTACATCAGCGCCGACGCGCCGTGGGAGCCCGCCCCCCTCACTGGCAATCTGGATGACATCATCCGCAGCTTCGGCTGGACCATCACCCTCTACGATCTCGACGACATCCAGGAACTGCGTCCGCTGTTCAGCCCTTCCCCCCTCACCCCGCGCCTGCTCGACAACTACCGCCTGCTCGAAGACGAATACCGCAACAGCCTGCCCGCCATCGATATCGCCCGCTTCATCCAGCCCTCCGACGCCCCGCCGCAGCCCCACGTGCTCAAGCACGACCAACTGAACTGGGTAGCCGACTTCAAGGCCCGGGACGATGCCGACCTGCAAGCGCTGCTGGACCTGCAACCCTTCAACAACGACCAGATCGTCTCGCCCCACGCCTCACGCCAGGCCCTGGCGCCGCCAGTGAACCAGACCAAACCCCGTGGCGCCGCCATCGTGATCGAAGACGCCATCGGCATTACCCAGGAGCTCAACGCCTGGCGCAATGCCGCGGTCGATGATGTGAAAACGAAATGGCTGGAACGCACCGTGGAACCCGGCGTGGACAACGAGCGCAAGCTGCTGGTGGCGCAATCGTTTCTGGAGATCGAAAAGCTCTACCCGCAGATGGTGACCGAGCAGATCGTCAAGCGCGAAGTCATGGCCGAGCAAGTGCGCAACCAGCCTCACCTGCATGCGGAGATCTACGCTTTTTCCGAACGGGCCAGGCAGCAAGCCGACGCCCATGACGAACGCATGAAGCCGCACATGGCGCAGTTCGAGCGCGACATCCGCGCCAAGGTCCAGGCACGCCAGGACGCCGGCGAATTCAGCAAGAAGTTCGATCAGAAATACGGCCACCTGGTCGACCGCCAGGCCATGCACGATCAGCTCGACGCGTTCGAGCAGGCCATGCAACAGGCCCAGCAAGCCGCCGAAGACCGCGCCAAGGACCATGCCCGCTGGGTGATCAGCGAACGCCTGCTGCAAGCGCTGGACCGCTACGACAACGCCGACCTGATCAGCGGCCTGGCCTTTGCCGAGCAGACCGGCCAGTGCGTGATCGGCATGGAGCTGAGCGACTGGGGCACGAAAGTGCTGGACCATTGGTGGCGCAGTGACGTGGCGGACCGGGGCAACCTGGCGATGCGCGGCATCAGCTACAACCAGGACGACATCCGGGAAGAGCTGGCGGCGCTGCTGGCGGCTGCCAAAGCTGAACCACCGGCAGAGTCATCCTTCGTGCTGCGCGAAGCGCTCGCCCGACAGGCGCACATCGCCGCGAACGCCTTTGGGCGTATCAACTCGCTGTACGAGGAACTGCAAAAGCAGAACAACACCGCCAGCATCGGCCTGCATGCCTGGTATGTTGTGCTGGGGCGACAGGTACTGCGCACCGGCGCCCCCAGCAGTGCGGACCGGGCGCTGCACCATGGCTTGCGACTGACGTTGTTTGCGTCGGTGCATGAGGCCGCGCTCGACATTCGTCTGAGCGAAGCCGCTCGAAATGGACAATCGCTCAGTTCTCAACGCAGCGGTGGCCAGATTGCACGCTTTCTGGACCAGGCCTGGGCTGAAAGCTTGATGCAAGCAGACGGCAAGAAGAGTGACTTCTATAAAGTGCGTGCCGCCAGCTTGGTCTGCCTGCTGGAAGGCATGCTGATGGCGTTCAAAGCGCGGGAGCTGCCCGAGAGCGATGCGCGGGTGAAAACCGAACTTTTGGCGGCCGCGATGACCACGGCGGCGGCGGGCTTTGAAATTGGCGCCAGCTATGTGGACCAAGTGGTAGCTCGATACGGCGCTAAGAGTGTGACCGGGAAAGGGGCAGCAGCGACTTTGGGAAGGTTGAAACTGTGGGGCGCTGGATTGGCGGGTATCGGAGGTTCGCTGCTCGCGTGGTGGGATTTCACAGATTGGTATGAACATTTCAACAATAGTCACGTTGGACGCACCAAACAGACTCAAAAAAGATCGAGGATTTTAGCCACTACGTACCTTGTAAGAGGGATGGCGACAATAACCCTTTCGTTGGCTGAGTTAGGAACGGCCATTGCGATTGCAAAACCTCTCTTCGACTACCTGTCTCAGAACGCTAAAACAAAAGCCGTGCGTGCGCTTTCCAAGTCTATGAGTATTTTAGCAAAAAACCTTGGAACGCAAGCCGCTCGCCTATTGCTTGCGCGCTTAATACTAGGAGCATTTTGGGTAGGTCTGGCCTTGACGATAATAATCTACATATTCGAAGACGACGCACTGGAAAAATGGTGCAAACGCAGCACTTACCGCTTAATAAAAAGCTCTAAGCCCTATTCGGACGAAGAAGAACTGGCAGAACTATACTCAGCTTTCAGTGAGGTCCTTTAATGTACTTGGTCGAATGGGGGTTCTGGAAAATGGCCACTGAATCCGAGGCCGCACGTAAAGCATACGAAGCGGAACTGACACCCAAAGAAAAGCGCGATAGCCAGGATTTATATGAAAACGAGATAGAAGAAGAAATGCACTTCCGATCCGTCAGTGACACACCAATTTCTAGAGGACCTGTTTTTGCTTTTAACGACACCTTTTTAGAAATGCGCTGCGGAGGTTCAGAAGAAAAGCGTGGCCTTATCACACTCGCAATGCTCGGGGCTATCGCTCCTGCCATCGCTGCCGCACTCATCACAACCACTGGTTTTCTATGGATGGATATCACGGATCCTGAAGGGCGATCCGCAGTCACGCTTCTGACCACAGTTATAATGTTCTCAGTTACATCAGCCATACTCTACCTTTACTCAAAATATGGAATACATCTAACCAGGCTGGAAATGCTGACCAGCCGCCATTTGCTGATTCGCTTCAATCGAAAGACTCAACAGGTCCATCTTCATCGCCCCAGCTATTGTGGGGGGATAGTAACCTTCCCATGGAAGGCAACGTGGAGCACGGGCATCAGTTCGGAAGACGATTGGCTTAGCACCGGAATACGACTTGCCCTAATCTGGCACCCGAGCCGTACCGGCCTCCCGCACATGGAAATAGCCCAGATCGGCAAACAAGGCCAAGGCGGCAGTGAACTCCGCGACGAGTGGGAGTTCATCCGCCGCTACATGGAGGAAGGTCCGCACGCCGTCCCCCGCCCTCGCCTGAGTACCCAGCTACCCTCACCCATCCAGGCCTTCGGCGCCCAGTTCGAAGGCCTTGGCCGCTTCTTCCGCAAAAGCAGTTGGCTGTTCAAAGTCGTCCTGCTCATGATCTGGCCCGCCTTCGTCATCGTAGGTACCGGCCATTGGCTCAGCCTGCTGCTGTGCTGGCGACCGCGCTGGCCAAAGGTGATCCGCGAGGCGGGTATGCCTGGCAAACCCGTCCCACCGGTGACGATCCTCAGCGACTACCCGCCCGCCATTCAAGAGCGCCTGCTTGCCAACGCCGATCTCTGGCAGCTCAAGCCTGGCAAGCGTCCGGAGAAAAAACCACGCAAACCGCGTACGCCGAAATCGAAGGGTGCGCCGACCCCATGATGTTCAAAATTCGACCGTGTACCCCACAAGCACCCGGTTCTCATCCGCCGCATCGGCAAAGTTCGAGCGCATGCTCGCATTTCGCCAACGTAGCGACACATTCCTGAGTGGCCCCGACTGCACCACGTAGGTGATATCCGTGGTGCGCTCCCACTCCCGCCCTTCTCCATCGCCTGCCGCCAGCGCCCTGCCCTTCGCGCTGGTTATACGCTGCGGCTCCACCTGGTCACCCTTCACATAGCGCACATTGAACGTAAGCCCCGGGATACCCAAGGCGGCGAAGTTGTAGTCGTAGCGCAGCATCCACGCACGCTCGTTGGCCAGGGCAAAGGTGCTGACCTGCTGCTCACTGAACAGGTAGGTATCGGTACCGCCCACATAGGCGTACGCCGTGTCACCGCTCACCTTCTGATTACCACCGCTGAACGTGTGGCCCTGAATGCTGTAGCCGACGTTGGTGCTGAGGGTGTGGTTGTCGACTTCACCCAGCAATGCCCGGCCTTGCTGGCGAGCATTGAACCAGCGCCACTCGGTGAAGACATCCCCCGGCCCTAGGCGGGTCTTGAATTTGAACCCGGCAAAATCACGCCGGAACAGGTCTTCGAGCGTGCTGGTGTGCAGGCTGAGGGTCAGGTTGTTCGATGGCAGGTAGTCGACAGCGGCGTAGTACAGCCGGTCAGTGGTGACCGTTGCCGAATAGGCCCCTTGCTGCGCCATGGCCGTCAGGTCCTCAAAGTCGGTGGAGTCGCGCAATTTGGTGGCATCTACCTGCAACAGGGTGAACACCAACCGGTCCAGATCCTTGCTCACCAGTTGCGCGCCGTTGAACCATTGCGGGAACAGTCGACTGGTGTTGGACGCCAACAGCGGCAACTGCGGGCTCAGGCCACCGGCTTTCAACTCGGTCTGCGCCAGCCTGGCCTTGAACGTGGCCACAGCCTTGGCGTAGTCACCCGCAGCACGCTTGTCACTGCCTCGGGGCAGCAGCCCCGTTCCGCTGCGGTCTGGCGAGGAGTCGAGCTTGAATCCAAGCATGCCTGCCGCATCCAGGCCGACGCCAACCACGCCGTCGGTATAGCCGGACTGCAAGCGCAGCATGAAGCCCTGAGCCCATTCGGCACGCCGCGATTGCGTGGCGCTGTCACCGTGAAAGTCGCGGTCGAAGTAGAAATTGCGCAGTTCCAGGTTACCGCTGCCGTCATCGATGAAGGCAGCCTGGGCGGTTTGGCAGGCGCAGCAAAGCGCCGCGAGCATCAGCGATGCTCGCCGGAAAAGAATGATCATGGGTGTGCCTTGTTCTTGTTGTTGTTCGAAGACTCAGCGCCAATCAGCTTTTGGGGTTGCGCACATAGCGCATCACCACCAGGCAGGCGATCAGGATCAGCGGGGCGATCGAAAGCATGCCCATGTAGGTACTGCCGGTAAGGTCATTGATCTTGCCCACCATCACCGGTGCAACAATGCCGCTCAGTTGCCCCACCGAGTTGATCGCAGCGGTGCCGGTGGCGATCGCAAGCCCCGAGAAGGTCGACTGGGGAATGGTCCAGAAGATCGGGATGGCGATAAAGGTGCCTGCGGTGGCCAGCACCAGTGCAGCCATCATCGCCAGTGACGAGTCGGAAAACAGGCACGCCAGCAGATAGCCGATGGCCGCTGCAAGCAGGCAGTACACCAGGTAGCGCTTGCGTTCACCGGTACGGTCGGAGCGCCGGGTCAGCAGCACCATGCCGATACAGGCCACCGCATAGGGTAACGCCGACAACACGCCGACCCAGAGCATGTCCTGCACGCCCGATGACTTGATCAGGTGTGGCATCCAGAAGTTAAGGCCATAGGACGCGGTTTTGACCACGTAGTAGATGAACGCCATGATCGCGACTTCACGGGTCAGCAGTACCCGCCAGATCGAGCCGAGGATGGGTTTTTCGGTGCGTTTGTCCTGAGCCAGGTTTTCCTTCAACACGTCTTTTTCTTCACGGCTCAACCATTTCGCCGCGTCGATGTCGCGGTCCAGCTTCCACAACACCAGCAGGCCCAGCACCACGCACGGCAGGCCAGACATCAGGAACAACCAGTGCCAACCGGCCAGGCCCAGCACGCCGTCCATTGTCCCCAGCAAAAAGCCCGCTGCCGGGCCACCCACCGCGCCGGCCAGCGGCACGGCAAGGAACCACAAGCCATTCATCTTTGCCAGGTGTTTGCGGGGGAACCAGCACGCCAGGTAGAACAGGATCGCCGGGCCGAAACCGGCCTCCATCACCCCGATCAAAAAGCGCAGGAAGTACAGGGTGTATTGGGTATAGGCAAACACCAGTGCGGCCGTGGCCAGGCCCCACGACACCATGATCCGGCAGATCCAGGCCGGCGCACCGTAGCGTTTCAGGCCCAGGCTGCTGGGCACCTCGAACAATACATAGCCGACGAAGAACATGCTTGCGGCCAGGCCATAGGCGGCATCGCTCAGGCCCAGTTCCTGCTGCATCTGGGCTTTGGCGAAACTGATGTTGATACGGTCGAAGTACGAGAACAGGAAGCAGATGATGGCCAGCGGCATGATGCGCCAGGCCACGCGGCGGTAAAGCAGCAGTTCGTTGATGTGGCTGTCGGTGCGCTCACGCGCCAGTTCGCCGGTCATGGCAACCATGGTGGATCTCCATTCTTGTAATTATTGGAGAGCAGCAGCGCCTCGGCGGGCGCCGTTTGCAGGTTTTCAGCGGATGCGGATCAGTTTTTCCTTGAAGGCCTGGCCTTTGCCAACGTATTCGGTGGCGTTGCGCCGCATGGCGGCGATGGCGTCCGGTGTCAGTTCGCGCACCAGCTTGGCCGGCGCCCCCAGGATCAACGAGTTGTCCGGAAACACCTTGCCCTCGGTGACGATTGCGCCAGCACCGACCAGGCAGTTATTGCCGATGACCGCGCCGTTGAGCACTACCGCCTGGATGCCAATCAGCGCCCCATCACCAATGGTGCAGCCATGCAGCATGGCCTGGTGGCCGATGGTGACGCCCTGCCCCACGGTCAGCGCAAAGCCCGGGTCGGCATGCAGCACCGCGCCTTCCTGTACATTGCTGTGCTGGCCAATCCGGATGGGTTCGTTGTCTCCGCGCAGCACGGCCTGTGGCCATATGCTGACACCTTGTTCGAGGGTAACGTCCCCGATCACGCTGGCATCCTCGGCAACGTAGGTTTCCGGGTGCAGGCTGGGCGCAAGGGTGTCGTATTGATAGATCGCCATCTCAAGCCCTCCTCACGCCGCGTCGTCGGTTTTCAACACACCCGCCGCGCACAGCTCGGCAATGTGTGCATCGCTATAGCCCAGGTCGCGCATCACCTGCCGGGTATGCTCGCCAATCCGCGCAATTGCTCGGCGCGGTTGCAGGCGCTGGCCGTCCAGCGACAGCGGCAGCAACGGCATCGGCGTGTGGCTGCCGTCTTCCAGTTGCAAGTCGGCCATGCCGCCGCTCTGTTGCAGGTGTGGGTCATCGAACAATTCTTCCGGGCGGCGGATGGGGGCGAAGGGAATGCCATTGGCTTCCAGCTGCAGTGCCAATTGCCCGGCGTTCAGCGGTGCGAATAACTCGGCCAGGTGTGCGAGCAAGCGCGGCCGTTGCAACACGCGGTCGTTATTGCTGGCCAGCGCAGGGTCATCCAGCAAGGCCGTCTGCCCCAGCAGCTGGCACAGCGCATGCCACTGCCCTTCACCGGTGGCGGCGACAAACATCTGCTCGCCACCGGCGAACGTGAACACGTCATAGATGGCCCAGGCACTGATACGATTGGGCATCGGCGCCGCTGCCTCGCCAGTGACCACGTACTGCTGCATATGCTGGGCGGCCAGCAGCACGCAGTTCTCGTACAGGGCGCTTTGTACTTCGCGGCCGGTGCCGGTGGTGTGGCGCTCGTTGAGCGCGGCCAGCACGCCGATGGCACCGAACATGCCGCCCATGATGTCGTTCACCGAGCTGCCCGCGCGCAGCGGGCGGCCCACTGGCCCGGTCATGTAGGCCAGGCCGGCCATCATCTGCACCACCTCGTCCAGCGCCAGGCGGTTGTCATAGGGCCCGCTGAGGAAGCCCTTGTGCGAGGCGTAGATCAACCGAGGGTTACGCTGGCGAAGCGCGGCGTAGTCCAGGCCCAGCTTGCGCATGCGCCCGGGCTTGAAGTTCTCGATGAACACATCGGCGGTGTCGATCAGCTGCAGCACGGCCTCACGGCCCTCACGCGTTTCGACGTCGACGGCGATGCATTGCTTGTTGCGGTTGAACGTGCGGAAAAAACCCGCCCCTGCACCCAGCAGCCGGCGCGTGCCGTCGCCACGCACCGGTTCGATCTTGATCACTTCGGCGCCAAGGTCACCGAGGATCATGCCGCAGGTCGGGCCCATGACCATGTGCGAAATCTCGACGACACGAATGCCGTCCAAGGGAAGTCTGGACATCGTGATATTCCTCGTGCGTGCGGGTCAGGCGTGGTGGGCTGCATTGGCGAAGTCGAGCGGCAATCCGGCGCGGGCAATGCAACCGTAAAGTGGCTCGTCCGGCAGCGCTTCACTCAGTACCCGGCGCGACTCGATCAGCGCAGACAGGTCGATACCCGTGTCGTAGCCCATGCTCTGCAGCATGAACACCAGGTCTTCGGTGACGGTATTACCAGACGCGCCAGGGGCAAACGGGCAGCCCCCCAGGCCAGCCAGCGAGGCGTCCAGCTCGCGGATGCCCTGTTGCACCGCAACCAGGCTGTTGGCCAGGGCCAGGCCACGGGTGTCATGGAAATGCGCAGCCTTTAGACGATCACCGGCAAGCGCACGCACAGCCTGCAGCACCGTTGTCACCTGGCCCGGGTTGGCGTAGCCCGTGGTGTCGCCTAACGAGACCAGGTCACTACCGGCTTCGAGCACGTGGCGGGTCAGTGCGCAGAGGTCGGCCAGCGGCACTTCACCCTGGCGGGTGCAGCCAAAGGCCACTGACATGCCCGCCATGACCTGCACCTCATGCAGGCCCATTTCGGTACGCAGCTGGCACATGCGCCGCAGTTCCTCGACCATTTCCATGGGTGTGCGCCGCACGTTGGCCAGGCTGTGCGCCTTGCTGACCGATACCGGGGCGACGATTCGGTGGGCGCCGGACTCAAGCGCGTCCCGGGCACCACGCAGGTTCGGGGCCAGCACGGTGACGTGCAAGCCCGGGTATGTGAGGGCATGGGCCACCACTTCGCGGGCATCGGCCATTTGTGGCAGCAAGCGCGCCGGCACAAACGAGGCGACTTCCATGTGGCGCACGCCAGCGGCGTAGGCGGCGTCGATCCAGCGGCGCTTGGCGGCCGTCGGCATGATTGTCTGCAGGCTCTGCAAGCCATCGCGCATGCCGACTTCGTTGATTGTTATTGTTGTCATCACGGTCTCTCTGTCTGAAGCGTTGCGCCAGACTAAGAGCTGCATGACAAGCAGAAAAGACGTGTTTCGCGGGCTGATCCATCGTCAGCCACGATGGATCAGCCTGCCACTTGCCAGGCCGGTGCGCGCAGTAACAGGTGGTCGAGCAGGCGCCGCGCAGACAGCGACAGCGTGTGCCTGTCGCGCATGCAGATGACGAATTCGCCCAGCGCCCAGTCGTCGGTCAGCGGAATCACCCGCAGGTCGAACAGCGCTGCATAGCGGGCCACGGCCTCCTGCGGGAACACCGCCAGGCCCAGGCCGAATTGCACCAGACGATACGCAGCGTCAAACGAAGACACATACGAACGAAAGCGCAGCTCCCGGCCGGCCTGTTCTGCACTCTTGCGCATGAAGCTGTTCAAGGTGGCGAACGCCGACAGGCCCAGGTGTTCGTAGGCCAGCGTCTCTTCGAAGGCAACCTGGCTGCGCCCGGCCAAGGGGTGTTCGGCGCCCACCACCACCGCCAGGTGGTCCTGTCGGTAAGGCACGAACTCCAGGTCCCCCACCGCCATGGACTTGCGGCAAATCCCCAGGTCCGCATTGCCCTCCGCCACACCGCGCACCACGTCGGGGCTGAAGCGCTCTTCGATGTCAGCCTGGATCAGCGGGTTTTCCAGCATGAACGCCGAGAGTTCTTCGGGCAGGAACTCCATGATCGAGGACACGTTTGCCAGTACCCGCACATGGCCACGTGCACCTTCGGCGTATTCGCTAAGTTCGCTGTCCAGGCGCTCCATGGCGCGGGTCATTTCCCGGGCATGTCGCAACAGGGCCAGCCCCGCCGGGGTGGGCTCTACGCCGCGTTTGCTGCGTTTGAGCAAGGCGGTGCCAAAGCGCGCCTCGATGTCCGAAATGCGTTTGCTGACGGCGGACGGCGCCATGAAAGCACGCTCGCCGGCGCGGGCGATGGTGCCTTCCTCGCAAACGACGATGAACAGGTTCAGGGACAGGTGGTCGAGGGGCTGCATGGCTTGGCTCGGCGTGAAAAGGTGGAAAGGCTTGAGCAATAATGCCTGTCAATCAAGGATTTTGGGGCTGCTTTGCAGCCCATCGCCGGCAAGCCAGGCTCCCACAGGACCTGTGCAACCTCAAACACTGCGCTGTACCTGTGGGAGCCTGGCTTGCCGGCGATGGGTCGCAAAGCGGCCCCAACTACTTGAATGGACCACCGTTTACAACCGGTAATCAACACTCAGCAACACATTGCGCGGGTCACCAAAGAAGTTGTGGTCGTAGTCGATTGCCCGGTAGTAGCGCCGGTCAAACAGGTTATTGAAGTTGACCGCCACGCTCAAATGCTCATCCACGTCGTAGCCCAGGCGGGCATCCCATACCGCATAACCGCCCTGCTCGCGCCCGTAATAACCGTACCCTGCCGCGTGGCTCTGGGCATTCACCCCAGTGCCCACCGTGACCTGTCGCCAAGCGGCAGGCAACCGGTAGTTGGCCCAGGCCCGGAAGATGTGTTTGGGCGTTTCGGTGTTGCCCGTGATGTTGCCGGCTACGGCAGGCTCTTCATCCAGGTATTTGAGCAGGTTGAGGGTGTAGGCGGCAGACAGTTGCAGGCCAGTCAGTACCTCGCCGCTGATCTCGGCCTCAAGGCCCTGGCTACGCACGGTGCCCGCCGGCCTGTAGCAGGTGCCACCGCAGCGTGCGGCAATGTCCGAACCGACGCTGGCATCTGGCAGCGGGATGTTGTCCTGCTCCATGCGGTACAGCGCCAGCGTGGTGTTGACACGGCCATCGGCCAGTTCGCCTTTCAGGCCGATTTCGTAGCTGTGCCCAGTGCGGGCATCCAGCAGGTTCCCCTGGGCAGTGCGTTGCGTCTGCGGCTTGAAAATTTCGGTATAGCTGGCGTAGGCATTCCACTGCTCATCCAGGGCATAGACCAACCCGGCATAGGGTGTGACCTTGCCATGCGTTTGTGCTGTGCTTCGGGTGACACCCCATGGCCCGTCGGAATCGAAGACGGTGCGGAAGGTGGATACCCGCCCGCCCACAATCAACTGCAAACGGTCGGTCAGCTGGTAGTCGGCAACGCCATACAGCCCCTTCTGCGTGGAGGTGTAGCCGTCGAGCCACTGGTTGGCGGCATAGATCGAGTCGTCTCTGGGCTCGACTGCGCTCGGGGTGTAATCAAAGATATTGATCGGCGTGACGTAGTTGTAGCGGGCACCCCAGATGTCATTGCTCTTGAGTCGCGAGTAATTGCCACCAACAGTGAGGCCAAGGCGTCGGCCGAACAGTGTTACATCACCACTGGCATTCAGGTCACCGCCCCAGTGTTCGGAGAAATAGTCGAAGGCATAGGCGTCGCCCGCCAGGGTATAACCAGGCCCCATGCGCCCCCGACGCTGCAGGTACTTGAAGTCGTTGAACTCGCGAATGGTCACCAGGCTGCCCTTGAGGGTCCAGTCACCGGGCAGGCGCTGGGTCAGGTCGAGGTAGTAGGTGTCCTGGGTCTTGTCCCAGTTGTCCCAGCGCGCGCCCAAATAGGTGGAACGGCCTACATGGGGCATGCTGCCGTTGCTGTAGTTGGGGATACCCATCATGTACGGCGTGGCATCGACCCGTTCGTGACTATAGCCCAGACCCAGCAGCGTACTGTCTGTGAGGTCGTAGTCCAGGGCGGCATACAGGGTCTGGTTGTCGCTCTGCACGTAATCGACGAACGACTGGGTGGTGTCGTAGTCCATCACCAGCCGGCCACGCAGGCGCCCTTGCGCATCCAGCGGCGCGCTGGTGTCAACCTGCATGGCGTAGTGATCCCACGAGCCGGCCTTGGCACTGAGGTGCGTTTGCGCCTCGGTCGTCGGACGCTTGCGCACCAGGTTCACTGCACCTGACGGGTCGCCGCCACCTTCCAGCAGGCCTTGCGGGCCACGCAGTATCTCCACGCGGTCCAGGATTGCGGTCTGCCCGGTAAAACTGGAACCTCGGGCATAGAGCTGGCGCTCCAGTGGCACACCGTCGTACTGGAAGCTGTTGATGAAAAACCCTCGGGAATAGAACTGGCTGCCGGTAAAGGAAGGCACCACGGTAATGCCCGGCGAGTTGGCCAGCGCATCGGTCACGCTGGTGATGTCCTGCTCGTCCATGCGCTGGCGGGTAAGCACACTGACCGCTTGCGGGATGTCCTTGATGCGCTTGACACCTTTGCCAATGGTGGCAACAGGCGTCGTGTACGAGCCACTGCCTTCGGTAGCCGGCTCATTCAGGCTGGCGCCAATGGTGGTAGCACCCAGTTCAAGCGTGCCCGCCGCCGCCGCTGGCTGTACCAGGTAGCGGCCATTGCCCATGGCCACAGCGTTAAGGCCACTGCCGGCCAGCAAAACCTGCAAGGCCTGCTCGGCAGAATACCGGCCTTGCAGCGCCTGGCTGCGCTTGCCGCTGAGCAGATGCGGCTCGGCACTCAGATAAAGCCCGGACTGCGCGGCAAATTCGGTCAGGCGCATGTCCAGTGGGCCGGCGGCCAGGTTGAAGGCTTGCGCCTGGTCGGTCTGGCTGGCCTGGGCAACACGGGTAAGCGTGACAGTGAACGGCGTGCTGAGCGCCAGGGCCAGGGCAAGGGGTTGAATACGGTGAACAGGCAGCATCGAGAAGTCCTTGAAGGATCACTGGGCAGTGGGTTCCGGGAGTAATCGGATGACGCAGAAAATCCGGAAGCTGCCAGAAAAACTTTTTTCAGGGCTCAGTCGACAGGCTCCACACTCACCCACCACGGCAGGCGCCGCTCGATGCGTACCGGGAGCGTGTGCGCCAGCATTTCCAGGGCTTGGTCGGTGTCGTGCAGCGGGTAGGAACCCATGATGCGCAAATCAGCCACCTCGGGTGCGACGCCCATGTAGCCGGGGCGGTAACGTGCCAGCTCGGCCACCAGGCTGCGCAGGTCGGTATCACGCGCCAGCAGTACACCTTCCCGCCAGCTTTCGCGCATTGCTGCGGCCTCGTGCTGGTCGGTAAAGCGCTGGCTGTCGAAGCTGACCGCCCGGCCCGCTATTACGCGCTGCTGTAAGCCGGATTCGGCGCAGCGTGCCAGAACTTCGCCGGCAAATACCGACAGCTGCGTGCGGCCGTCATCCTGCAACACACTGAAGCGCGTGCCCAAAGGCTGCAGGCTGCCTTGGCGGGTATGCACCTGCAACGGCCGCGCATCGGCAGCGGTAACGATCAGTACTTCGCCACGGTACAGGTAAAGCGCGCGGTGCCGGGCATCGAAACGCACATCGACGGCACTGCCACTGTTCAGCCACAGGCGCGTCCCATCGGAAAGCAGGCGCTCCTCGACCTGGCCGATGGCAGTGTGCAGGTTGGCCTGCGAGGCCAGCCAGGATTGACGCAGCCCACCTTGCCAGCCTAGCCAGCCAAGCACACCGACACCGCTTACGGTCAATACGCCGCGCAGCATGGCTCGCCGCGATTGATCACCATGGCGTATCTGCTTCAGCACGTTACTGGCGCTGTCAGCTTCTGGCTGCAACGGTGCAAAACGCTCGCTGACCCGCTCGACGAAAGCCCAGGCCTGACGATGTGCCTCATCCGTCACCAGCCATTGCTCCAAAGCCATTCGCAGCGCCAGGTCGCCTGGGTGCCCGGCCAGGCGCGCATACCAGTCGGCGGCCTGCTGCAACACGCGGTGGTCCAAGGCCTGAATACTCACAGCACCTTCAACCCGGCCAGCTCAGCCTCAAGCACTGCACAGTGGAACATGGCCTTCGCCATGTAACTGGTCACGGTCCGCTCGCTTACCCCTAATTGTTCGGCAATGGCGCGGTAACCCAGGCCATGCACCTGGGCCAAGACGAACGCCTCGGCCACGGTCGCGGGCAGTCGTTCGAGCATGGCCTGCACCTGTAACAGGGTTTCCAGCATCAAGGCCCGGTGCTCCTCACTGGGCTGGAAGGCTTCGGGGCGCTCAGCCATTACTTCCAGCCACGCCTGCTCCACCCGACGGCGGCGCCAGAAGTCGACGCACATGTTGCGTGACATCGCACCCAGAAAGGCCTTGGCGTCAGCGTCACTGGCAAAGGTGCGGGGTTTGCTGAGCAAGCGTAGGAAAACGTCATGAGCCAGTTCAGCGGCGTCGTGCGCATTGCCTAGCTTGTGACGGAACAGGTTGCGGACCCAGCCGTGGTGCAGGTGGTAGAGGCTGCCGACGTCTGAAGGTGGGGGTGATGGGGGCATCGGGGCACGGCACTCCATTGCGGACAAGCATGACGCATGCATCAAATAAGAATTGTTATCAATATTAGGAGTATCTGGAGCCTGGCACAACTGTTGGGTCGCGAGGGCCTGCCCCAATCCCCAACTCTGGGGGAACGGTGCCCACCATCAACGATGTGTGAAAGGCCCTGGTTTAAAACTGGATCCCTTGTGCCGCAAGGCCTGCAAGGCACTTTCCAGCTTTTGGCACAGCTCTTGCCGATCTCCTCCCAGACGCCCCAAGTCCATGGGCCCGTTTGCAGGAGGAATAGACTCATGCACCGACCGATACCCCACCCGCTGGCAGTGGCGATTTTCGCCGGCATGCTCCAGCTCCCGGCACAGGCTGCCCTGAACGCTGTCGATCCAGGCGCCTACGTCCCCGCCAACGGCGGCTTCCCTGCCTGGTACCAGGACAGTCACGGTCGTACCCTCGACCTGTGCCTGACCAAGGCGGTCAGCTCCAGGGTTGCCGGCGCGCCCGGCGCACCGGCGTACATGTGTACGCTGCTGCCCACGCCGGGCGTGTTCGACGATACGCAACCCATCGTCTTCCCCACCAACTTCCCTGACGAAGCGTTCTGGTTCACTGCAGACGCCGCCATCGTCGACGCCGCCCGCGGCATCGACCTCAGCTACGGTACCGCGATCGAAGCGGCATTCGCCGCCGAAGAGCCGGTCGAGGGTGACCAGGTCAGCTTCGCCCGGGTGCGCATCCGGGTCGATGTACCTACCGCTGGCACCTACGTGGTCACCCACCCCTACGGCGTCGAAGTGTTCGACGTGCCCGCCGCCGGGCGCCGGGCGATCAACATGACCCGCGACATCGGCATTGCCGGCGCAGGCGATTTTACCGGCGCGCTCAAGGGCGATGTCGGGCCGTTCCTGCGCAGTGTCAACGGCCCCTACACCGAAGGCAGCGAGCGCTTCATCGGTGACCCGAACCTGGATGAACGGGTAACCGGCAGCCCGTTCAACACCAACTTCGTACGCATCGAAGGCCCCGGTGGCATCGACCTGCGTACCGAGCTGTTCTCGATATCCGGCAAGCTCTCGACCGTCGCCCTGCCAACCCCGTTGATGCCACAGCGCAGTACCTATTCGCGGCACACCGAAAACGGCAACCTGCGCGCCCAGCAAGACATCTTCGTGATGGCCCCGCCACCACCGGCCAGCGTCACCCTGACCAGTCAAACACCCAGCCTGAACCTCACCGAGGCCAACGGCACCGGTGCCTGGTATGCACAGTCGGCCCTCAACCCGGCGGCAGGCAGCATCCTGACGCTGACCGCCGACAACAGCGTGGCGATCCCGACCAGCAGCCTGGCCACCCGCAACGTGCCGCTGACCGACCTGGTAACCATTACCCAGGCCCAATACCGCCTGTCCACGGGCGAACTGACCCTGGTGGCCAGTACCAGCGACGAAACCACCCCGCCAGTGCTTACCGCACACACCGGCAACGGCACGTTGATCGGCAACCTTGGCGGCACCGGCGCCGTGAAAACGTTGAGCATGACCCTCTCGCCCATCCCGCCGGCCAAGGTGCAGGTCACCAGTGCCAATGGCGGTAGCGACACCGAAGACGTGGTGCTGGTGCCATGAACAGACAAAGGCTCAGCCTTCAAGGAGGCCGCATGAACACTTGGTCGCGCCGTGCGCTGTTCGCCGCCGGTTTTTCCCTCACCGTTACCAGCGCCGCCTTCGCTGCGCTGTCTGAAGTCGACCCGGGGCCCTACACTTTTGCCACGGGCGGCTACCCCATGTGGTACAAGGACAGCCTCAACCAGTCGCTGGAGCTGTGCCAGTCGCGTGCCACCAGCACCCGGGTACCCGGCACCCCCGCCGCGCCGTCCTACATGTGTACCCTGCTGCCAGAGCCTGGCATCTACGACGATGCATTGCCGTTGGTGTTCCCCGACAACTGGCCGCCAGAGATGTTCTGGTTCCTGGCCGAGGCCACCATCCCGGCAGTCGGCAACAGCGGCTATGAACTGGATGCCTACGTTGCCGGCCTGGAAGCGGCCTTTGCCGCCGAAAACCCGGTAGACGGCGACCAGCAGAGCTTCGCCCGCATTCGTATCCGCGTCTCGGTGCCACGCGCCGGTACCTACACCATTACCCACCCCTATGGTGTGGAAACGGTCAACGTCACCACGCCAGGCCGGCGGGCGATCAACATCACCCGCGACATCGGCATCGGCGCACCGGGCAACTTCACCGGGGCACTCAACGGTGCACTCGGGCCATGGTTGCGCGGGGTTGGCGGGCCTTATACCGAGGTCAACCCGGATACCGGCGCCACTGAAACGTTCATCGGCGATCCGAATCGCCCGGAAGCCGTGGTCGGCAGCCCGTTCAACACCAACTTCATCCGCATCGACGGCCCGCCCGGGCGCATCGAGACCGCACTGTTCACCGTTTCGGGCAAGGTGCTGGACCAACGCGCGCAAACGCCGGTCACGCTGGAGCGAGCCACCTACTCGCGCAACGGTGGCGGCACCCGGGTAGAAGTGTTCGCCAAGGCCCCGAGAGAGGCCAGCCTGTGCATGCGCAATGGCCTGGCCTTGATCGGCACGCCCCCTTCGCCTTGCCAGTTCAACCTGACGGCGGACAACAACGGCCTGTTCTTCAGCCAGCAACTTAGCCAGGCCGTACCGCCTGCGGTGGTGGTGGTTACCGCCAGCAACAGTGCTGGCGGCACCCAGCCGACCGCGCTGTCGAGCAAGCTGACCGACGTGGTCAAGGTCAGCACTGCACGCTATGACTGGGCCAACAAACGCCTGCTGATCGAGGCCAGGTCCAGTGACGAGGTCGTCATCCCCGACATGCTCGCCCAAGGCTACGGCCGCATGTCGAAAGCAGGCACGCTGCAAAGCATCACGGTCAACGACGTGGCGCAACCGCCGGCCACCGTTACGGTCAAGTCTGCCCACGGGGGCAGCGATGTAGAACCGGTGATCGTGGTCGGCAACGCACCGGTTGAAGCGGCCAACCAGCCGCCGCTGGCCCAGGCCGATGTCGGCAGCACCAGTGTCGGTGTGCCCATCACCCTTAACCTGCTGCAAAACGACAGCGACCCGGACGGCAACGTGCCGCTGACCATCAGCGACCTCACCCAACCTGGCACCGGCCTTGGCGGCGTGGTGCTCAACGGTACCACCTCGGTGACCTACACCCCGCCAGCCGGGGCTACGCAACCACTGGTGGCCACCTTCAGCTACCGCGCGGTGGACGCCAAGGGCCTGAAGTCGGAACCGGCCACGGTCACCATCAACGTTGCACCGAACCGGGCACCAACCGCCAACCCGGAAACCGTCGCCACCCTGGGCGTGCCTTTGACCATCAACGTGCTGGCCAACGACACCGATCCGGAAGGCAACGTGCCGTTGGCTGTTGCGGCCGTCACCCAACCGGCGGCAGGCCGAGGCACCGTCAGCACCGATGGCACCACGGTGACCTACACCCCACCGGCCACGGTAACCGCAGCCTTCACCACCACCTTCACCTACCAGGCACGTGACTCGCTGGGGGCGCTGTCCACCCCGGGTACGGTCACCGTCAACGTGTCGCCACGGCCAGCCGCCGAAACCTTCACGGTCACGGCAGCCACCGTCACGGCACGCTCCAACAACCGTTACAACTGGGATATCAGCGGTACCTCATCGGTTACCACGGGCAACGTTGTCACGGTCCGGGTCACCACCACCACCGGGGTACAGACGCTAGGTACCGCCACAGTGCCGGTTAATGGCCGCTGGCGCCTGGCCGTCAGCAACAGCACCACGATAGTCCCGACCGCCGCGCCGACGGCAACCATCACCACCAGCCCGGGTACTACCCGCACCGTCAACGTGGTTGTGCAGTAAAGGCGGGGAAACGCCATGAAACGCCTGTATCCACTGCTGCTCAGCCTGGCCCTCGTGGGCCAGGCCAGCTGGGCCGACGACCTGATGGACAATGCCGACCTTGCGCCCGGCAACGACCTCGGTGACCCGGTGATCATCCGCCTGCTACCGGTCGGTGCCGGTCAGGCTGCGGTGATCGAGCAGCAAGGGTCGGGCAACCGCGCCGCCCTCGACCAGAACGGCCAGGCCCTGCTGGGCCGCATCGTCCAGGCCGGCGGTGCGCAGGAAGCGTACATCTTGCAGGAAGGCAGTGACCTGATGGCCAGCATCAGCCAACAGGGAAATGGCAACAGCGCATCGATCCGCCAGAGCGGCAGCAGCAACAGCGCAGCCATCGAGCAGATCGGCAACGACAACAGCGCCAGCATCGTGCAGTCCGGCTCGGGCCTCAACAGCTCCGTGACCCAGACCGGCAATGGCCAGCATGTTCAGATCACCCAATACCGATAGACCTGGAGGCACCACCATGTACAAGCTCGCTCCGTTAAGTGCCGCTATCGTCCTGGCCCTCGCTGGTCAGGCCATGGCTGCTGACAGCACCTCGTCCCAGACCCAGGACGGCAAGGAAAACATCGCCGAAGTCAGCCAGACCCAGGCGTCCTTCGCTTCGGCCACCCAGAACCAGACCGGCAAGGGCCACAATCACCTGGCCGTGCAAACCGAAAGCACCAGTGATATCCAGCAGAGTGCTACCGGCCAGTACAACGCGGGCTATGCCGAGCAGTTGTTCGAAAATGGCAGCCAGATCAAACAGCAAGCCGCAGGCAGCTATAACGATGCGTTCGCCAGCCAGTCTGTAGGGCTGAACAACGAATCGCTGCAAACCCAGCAAGGTGTCGGTAACAAATCCACCGTGTGGCAGGACAGCCAGGAAGGCAGCAAAGCCACCACCTGGCAATCCGGCCAGCGCAACGAGGCCTTCATCGAACAGACCTTCGGTGGCAGCAACAACCGCAGTACCGTCAACCAGACCGGCCAGGACAACTACGCCGCCGCCGAGCACCTGAACCATGTGGACGGCGACATCCAGGTCTACCAGGATGGCCACGACAACTGGGCTTACGGCGACCAACGCGAAGGTACCGGAGGCACCATTGGCATTGGCCAGTACGGTGGCGGCAACTCGGTTGAAGTGTGGCAGGACACCCAGATTGGCAGCCAGGCTTCCGTGGTCCAGACCGGCCAGTCCAACGAAGGCTATATCGACCAGAGCTTTGGCATGAACAACAAGGTCAGCCTGTCGCAGCAAGGCAACGCCAACGCCAGTTGGTCGGACCAGTTCGAGACCAACAACTCGACCACCACCATCACCCAGACGGGCAACAACAACCTGCATTTCACCTATCAGAATGGTGAAAACCTCAACCTCACCATCAATACCAAAGGCAATGGCAACAGCATCACCGCCAGCAACTGGAAAGGCGCCAAGATGGGCGGCCAGTTCGGCACCAATCAGAACGCCACCATCAACCAGAACGGTAACGGCAACGGCGTCAACCTGACCCAGAACGGATCTGACCAGCTGGCCACGCTGTCCCAGACGGGTAAAGGCAACCAGATGCAGACCAAGCAGGCCGACAGCAACAACGAGCTGTATTTCGAGCAGAACGGCACGGACAACATCCTGATCGCCGACCAACGCGGTACCGACAACTACGCCTACGGCAACAGCCAGGGTACTGGCAACACCATCACGCTGGACCAGTCCGGGTACAGCAACCAGAGCTACACCAACCAGCTGTACGGTAGCGGCAACGAAGCCACCATCAAGCAGACTGACAGCATCAACGTCGCCTACGTGACCCAGGGAGGCCAGGGCAACAAGGCGTACGTCGACCAGAGCGGTATCGCCCAAACCGCCACCATCACCCAACTGGGCAGCGCGAACCTGGCCACCGTGACCCAGAAGTAAACGACTCCCCCCTTGAACCGCGGTGCTCCTCTCCCTGGTGCCGCGGTTCCTTTTTCTCGATTGCACATGCCGGGATACAATGCCGTAACCCTTGAACCTGTGCAGTGCCATGATCCAGTCCGACCTCGACCTGTTCGGCCCTCAGCCACAACGCCTGGCCAGCCATACCGTGCTGCTGCCCGGCTTCGCGCTGGGCGAAATCGAACCCCTGCTGGACGCTTTGCGCCCGGTACTGCGCGCCGCGCCGTTCCGGCACATGCGCACACCGGGAGGCCTGCACATGGCCGTCGCCTTGACCAATTGCGGCGCACTGGGTTGGGTAAGTGATGAACACGGCTATCGCTACAGCGCCACCGACCCGCTCAGCGGCAAGCCCTGGCCCGCCTTGCCCCCGGTGATACTGAACCTGGCCGCCCGCGCTGCGGCAATAGCCGGTTTCGAGGGTTTTGTCCCCGACGCCTGCCTGGTCAACCATTATCTGCCCGGCACCCGCCTGAGCCTGCACCAGGACCGTAACGAGCAGGACTTCGGCCAGCCGATCGTGTCGTTGTCGCTGGGGTTACCGGCCGTGTTCCTGCTTGGGGGCCTGCAACGCGCCGACAAGACCCAGCGCATACCACTGAGCCATGGCGATGTGTTGATCTGGGGCGGTGAAGACCGCTTGCGCTTTCATGGGGTGCAGCCCATCAAGCCCGGCGTGCATCCGCGCATGGGCGAGCGGCGGATCAACCTCACCTTGCGCAAGGCCGGTGGCTGACACAAACACGATGAACGTGCATGAAACACGTTGAACATCTTGGTCTGGCAAGCTTCAAACGATAAGCCGCGTTCTCACACCCAGGAGCCTGCCATGCCGTACTTACCTTGCCCGATGCGCCCGCACAACTCATCAGCCGCGCGCTCATGAAAATGCCCGGTCGTGCACCCAATGCGTCGCTGCAACTCGATTACGTGCGCGACACCCTGTTTGGCCCGGTGGCGCAAAGCGTGGAGTGCCAGTGCCAACTCGCCGCGCTCAACCTGCAGGGCCGGCCAGCGTTGCGTTTGCACATTTGTCCGCCACTGCCCGATAAGGTCGACCGGGCCCACAGCGTGGCATTCGTTTGGGACGGGCGCAGTTACCACGGTGTCGTACGTGACCAAGGCAAGTGCGGGGATGGTGGTTTGAACCTGTTGCTGGAACTGCAGTAAGCCGGATAACGCAAATACACCCGGCCAGCTCAAGCCGGCCGGGTATAACATTGGCTCACTCAGGCAATGGCCTTGAGTGGCACCGGGTGGCTGTCACGCAGCGCGTGCAGCTGCCCCACCAGGTGGACCAGGTCACGGCAGCTGTTGAGGCTTTGCAGCGGGACCCCGCTCAGGGTCACGCCCTCGTCGAGACTCTGACCCTGACCCAGGCGGATGGTCAGGTTGGTGCCATCCAGGCAGCTGACTTCACAGCGATCAGGCAAGCAGGCCTGCTCGATCAACTGCCGCATCTCTAGCATCGAAACTCCAATCAACGACATGGTACGACCCTCTCTGTGGGATGGCCTGTTGTGTGGAATTACGCCTTTGTGAGGCGGGGCGCCAATTGATATTGCGCATGCCCAGACAGGCGTCCATGCGCCGGGGCAATGATGATGCGGGGAATCCTTTAGCACCTTAGTGGAAGATTGCCAGCAGGGGCCGTGTGTTCGGTCGCAATCGCACACTTGGCGACGAGTGGTCTTGGCAGCGTTCAGTATGGCGGGCTACCGCTCAGTGCGCCGCACCACCACGTTCATCCTGCATCTGCCCAAACCGCCCGGCATGGAAATCGTCGAACGACTCGGCGATTTCCGCCTGGCTGTTCATCACGAACGGGCCATAACCGACGATCGGCTCATCGATAGGCTCGCCACTGAGCAGCAGCACGCTGGCACCTTCCAGCGCTTCAACCGTTACATCCTCGCCACCCCGGTCCAGCAGCACCAGGCTTGATGGCCCGGCTTCGCGCTCACCGTTGACCTGCACGCTACCGCGCAACACCACCAGCGCCGCGTTGCACCCGGCGGCCACCGGCAGTTGCAGGGCTACACCGGCGTTCAGCCGCAGGTCCCATACATCCATGCGGGTAAACGTCCGCGCAGGGCCGGCATGCCCACGGTAGCTACCGGCAATTACCCGTAAGCTACCGCCCTCGCCGTCCAGCGTGACTTCAGGGATGTCCTGCGCCAGCAACGTCTGGTAACCGGCCGCTGCACGCTTGTCTCGCGCCGGCAGGTTGACCCACAGCTGCACCATCTCCAGCGTACCGCCACTGCGGGCAAAGCCCGGGGAATGGAACTCTTCATGGATGATGCCGTTGGCTGCGGTCATCCACTGCACGTCGCCAGGGCCGATCAGGCCGCCAGCGCCCGTGGAGTCACGGTGCTCCAGCTCGCCCTGGTAGACGATGGTGACCGTCTCGAAGCCGCGGTGCGGGTGCTGGCCAACGCCGCGCCGTGCGTTGGTGGGGGGGAAGTCATGGGGACCGGCGTAGTCCAGCAGCAGGAATGGGCTGATTCGGCTGGCCAGGTTGTCGTAGGTGAACAGGCTGCGCACCGGGAAGCCGTCACCCACCCAATGGGCGTGCGGGCTGCGGTGGATACCCAGAATCTGTTTCATGAGAAGGCTCCTCTCTTGGCTGAGTTAACCTTACCAATGATGACAATCAGGCGGTAGCCAGCTGAATTGGCATGCATCGTTCCATGCATGGAACAGTTAGCCCTGCAAGAAGGCGAGCACCTGCTGAGCCGCCGCAGCCGGATCTTCCTGCATGAAACAATGCCCACCCGCAACTTGCTGTGCAGTCACGCTGCGGTTGAGCGCCGCCAGACGGTTCACTGAGTGCGGCACGAAGGGATAAGTCTGCTCGCCATACAACACCCGCGTCGGCGTGCTGATTGCGGCCAGGTTTGCCCACATGCGCTTGGGGAACGAACTGAAAATTTCCACTTCCCGGCTAGGCCGGCACTTGAGTACCACGGCATCACCGCAATCGCCGATGGCATGTTCGACATAGGCCAGCAGCGCCGCATCGGCCCAGCCCTTGAAAATGCCCCGCCCTTTCAGCGAGGCCATAGCTGCCTCGCGATCGGGCCAGTGGCTACGGCGGCTGGCAGCCTTGCGCGCCAGGGCATGGCGTTGGTGCAGGCCAACCAGAGCAGCCGCCCCCATCACACCGATCATGCGTCGGCTGAACAGTACCGGGTCAAGCAGCACCGCACGGGTAAACAGTTGCGGCTCACTGGCCAGGATCAGCCCGGTGAGCACGCCACCAAAGCTGTGGCCCACGGCAAACCGGGGAACATCGCCATACTCGCCACGCCCGGCCTGAAAAGCTTCCACTGCCAGCTCGGCTGTACGGTTCCACCCCCGAAACACCCCGCCGTGATCGCTGTCGCCATGCCCCTGAACGTCGCAAAGCCACAGGTCGAAATGCTCGCCAAGGCCCATCAGCAATGGCTGGTAGGCCAGGCAACAAAAACCGTTGCCGTGCAAGAAATGCAGCAGCGGCTTGCCACTGGCCGGGGTTCGCCAGCCACGCAGGGTGAAACCTTCGGCGCATTCGTGGGACCAGGGAATCAACTGCATCGGTTTGCTGTACTCGCGGGGCTACGAAAACGCTGATTCTACAAACAGCAGCGGGTACAGTGAAATCACCAGCAACAAGGCCATCAGGACATTGAACAGCATCAGCCAGCGGGGGTTCTGCAACAGAGTGCGCAAGGCGCTGCCAAACATCACCCACACGCCGACGCTGGGCAGGTTGACCAAGGCGAACAACGCCGCGATCACAATCACGTTCGTCACATAGCCTTGCGCAGGTGTGTAGGTGGTGATCGCCCCCACTGCCATTACCCAGGCCTTGGGGTTGACCCACTGGAACGCCGCCGCACCCCAGAAACCCAGCGGTTTCCGGGCGCTGGACGAGGCCGTGCCGACCGGCCCGGAGGTGGCGATTTTCCAGGCAAGGTAAAGCAGGTAGGCGGCGCCGGTGTAGCGCAGCACCGTGTACAGCGGCGGCCAGGCCTTGAACACCTCACCCAGGCCCAGGCCGACTGCCAGCACCATCACCATGAAGCCGACGCTTATGCCCAAGGCGTGAGGGATAGAGCGGCGCACACCAAAATTCACCCCCGAGGCCAGCAACATGGTGTTGTTGGGGCCAGGGGTGATGGAAGACACAAAGGCAAACAGCACGAAGGCGGTCAGCAGGTCGGCAGAGGCAAGCATGGCGGGCATTCCACTTTCGTTATAGGTGCTGTCACACTAGCGGAGTCGCCCTTCCCTGCGACCTGTACAGTTGCATTAAATTTGGTGAATACACATCACTGTACTGCAAACCCGGATCAAGGAAGCCGTTACCATGAGCCTCACCATTCGCCCTGCCGTTCGTTCCGATGCCGGGCAGATTCTGGCCTTTATCACCGAGCTGGCCGAATACGAACGCGCCCGCGACGAGGTGGTCGCCACCCTCGCCGACATCGAGCACAGCCTGTTTGGCGAGGGCAGCACGGTGCACAGCCTCATGTGCGAGCGCGATGGCCAGGCAGTCGGCTTTGCCGTGTACTTCTACAGCTACTCGACCTGGCTCGGGCGCAACGGCATTTACCTGGAAGACCTGTACGTGACGCCTGAGCAGCGAGGCGACGGTGCCGGGCGGCAACTGCTGCGGCACATTGCCCGCGAAGCGGTGGCAAACAACTGTGGCCGCCTGGAATGGAGCGTGCTGGACTGGAACGAGCCGGCGATAGGCTTCTATGAGAAGCTCGGTGCCGAGGCGCAGGATGAGTGGGTGCGCTACCGGCTGGATGGCGAGAAGCTGACGGCGTTTGCCCAAGGGTGATCCCTCGGGTTTACGCGGTCAATTGCAGCAGCAGTCTTGTGTCGCGATGGGCCGCAAAGCGGCCCCGAACGCTGTCGGGGGCCGATGCAGCCGATCAGGCCACCTCAGCCCCATCATCCGGCCAATGCGGTTCATTCGCCCCTGGCGGCGTCAGCGGCGGCAGCCCATACGCCGCCCGCGCGTCGTCACAGCTGGGGTTGTGCACCCCACCCTCCCACGACGCCTCGAACTCGCGACAAGGGCTGGAACGGTTGGCATAAATGGTACAAGCCACCTCTTTGCCGATCTCGCCTTCAAGGCTGACACAGCGGCATGGCTTGGCATCGGTGCCGATCATGGCAACGCGGGTGGGGTTGATCTGCACCACCAGGTCGTCTGGCACGAGGCCCCCGGCAGACTGGCATTCGCCCCAGAAGAAGGACACACGGAAGTACCCGCAGCAGGCGCCGCAGTCAAGGCAAGGGTTATATTCAGACATGATGTCACGGAGGGAAGGTTGTTGTTATCGGGGCTGGCCCGCGGCGCCATTTTCAATCGAACCCGGGGCGGTTGGATAGAGGGTCCATGCAAAATATTTTTCCGCTGATCCGGCCGCCCGCATCGGCTACCGCAGCGCCTTGTAGGTAGTCGCGTCCCAACGCGTCAAAGCCAGGCCTTCGGTCGGATCATAGTCATCACCGCACACCTTGCTGAAGTGCGTGCAAGCCTCGCCGCAATGCACCAACCGATCATCTCGCTCACCCTCGGTCAGCACCGTGTAAGACTCGCTGCGCATGGCGTGGTACTGCCTTTCGGCAGCGGTCATCGCCCGGTGATACTCCATGAGCTGCCTATCGCTCAAGGCCAGTCGCTTGTCCAGCGCAACACCCCAGCGGGAAAGGCAGACTTCAGCGAAATGACGAACGACCAGCCCGGGTTCCTTGAGCGCCTCGCCGCCGCTCGCACCATCGGCCGACGCGTTGCCCACCAGCGTGGCATGGCGACCCGGCATCGGATAAATGCAGATCTGCGTACTGCTGTCCACGGACGGGATCACGCAGGCAAACCCTTTGGAACGCTCATCCCGCGAATAGAAGCCGATATATTCACGCACGTTTGCCGCCAGTGTGGTGCGTTCGGTTTGCACATTGCCAATCCCGGGTACCGGGTCGATGGCAAATATGTTCACCGGTATGTCCCGCAGCACCGGGTCTTGCGCCATGGCGTTGGCCAGCATGTGGCAACTGATCCCTCCCCGGCTCCAGCCCACCAGGTTGACCTGAAGCGGAAGGCGCGGTTTGCGGAACATGCTGATGATGCGCGCTTGCAGTTCCTGCGGTGTCGGATGGCGGTCACCGTACTCGTAGGTACGCCAGAACCAGGAGGCCGTGGCGCAAGCATCCGGGATAGGTACGCCAGCGTATTTCAGTCGCTCGTACCCTTCTTCGCTCAATCGGGTGCGCTGCCAGTTACTTTCGCCTTTGATCACCTGCAACACATGGTTGACGTTTTCTTCCCAACCACGGCCAAACAACTGGCCGGTCCAGTTGAAATAGCCGCCGGGTTCGACGAACAGGTTGTCATCCTGAAGGTTACCGCTGCCGGGACCGTCGACGGCGATCCAGTGGGCGAATTCGCGGCCCTGATCGTTGCTGGCCAGGGTCGAGACCAGTTCGCCGTTCCAGAAATCGGGGTTGGCGTCGTCGAAGCGGTGGGAGCCGGTGCCGCAGAAATAGGCGGTGAATACACTCATTTGTGAATCTCTGAAGTGAGAAATGAGTGCTGAAGATAGAGGGGTAGATCGGGAAGAACGCAGGCGGAAAGGTAGCCTGTGAGGTTGTCGGGGGCTGCTTTGCAGCCCCTTCGCGACGCAAGGCCGCTCCCATAGTGGCCAGTGCAAATCAGGCAAGTTACTCCCGTTGCCACACTGCCCCGGCAATGTCGACCCGTTTGGGCAGGATCTTGTTGTCGAAGAACAACGCTGCAGTGCGCTGCTGCGCCGCCACGATTTCATCACTCACCGGCAGCACCGGTGATGGCGGCCGGTGGCTGAAACTGCGCTGCACCACCGCCTCTGGCAAGCCCATGAACTGCGCCAGCAAGCGGATGCTTCCAGCCTCATCGCTGCGGGTCAGCGCCTCGGCCCGGCTGATTTCATCGAGCAACTGGCCGACAAAGGCGCCATGGGCTTCAACATAGGCCCGTGAGCCCAGCATGAACGGCCCGATCAGCCCCAACCCTTGGCCGTCGGCCAACAGCCGCGCCTTACCCTCCAGGTCGATGGCCGAGTAGAACGGGTCCCAGATCGCCCAGGCATCCACACTGCCCCGCTCGAAGGCCGCCCGGGCATCGGCAGGCGCCAGGTACACCGGCTGAACATCGCGAATTCCAAGCCCCGCCTTGGCCAAGGCACGCAGCAGCAGGTTGTGCGCGCTGGAACCCTTCTGCAGGGCAATGCGCTTGCCCTTGAGCTCGCCCACCGCGCTGATCGGGCTGTCTTTCGGCACCAGAATCACCTCGGCCTGGGGCTTGGCCGGCTCGGCACCGATGTACAACAGGTCGGCACCGGCAGCCTGGGCGAAGATCGGCGGGATATCACCGGTCGAGCCGATGTCGAGGCTGCCGATGTTCAATGCCTCCAGCATCTGCGGGCCGGCCGGGAACTCGATCCACTCAACGCGGGTATTGGCAAATCGCTGCTCCAGCAGACGGTGCTGCTTGGCCAGCACCAGGCTGATCGAGCCCTTCTGGTAGCCAATTCGCAAGGTCGCCGGGTCTGCAGCCTGGGCCGCTCCGGCCAGGGCCACCCACAACAGCATGGCAAGGCGTAGCACGCGCATCGGTCACTCCTTCCAGTCGGTCGAGGGTTTTTCCCACAGGTTGATCCCGCCTTCCACGGCGTACTGGTCGATGGCAGCCAACTCTTCGGCGGTGAACGCCAGGTTGTCGAGCGCCGCAACGTTCTCGGTGATCTGCTCGGGCCGGCTGGCACCGATCAAGGCAGAGGTCACCCGTGGGTCACGTAGTGTCCAGGCCAGGGCCAGTTGGGCCAGGCTCTGGCCACGCTGGCGGGCGATGTCGTTCAGGGCGCGTGCACGGGCGATGTTGGCTTCCGACAAGTGCTGGGGTAGCAAAGAACCACCACCCGCGCGGTTCACCCGGGCGTCAGCCGGGATGCCATTCAGGTATTTGTCGCTGAGCAGGCCCTGCGCCAGCGCTGTGAATACGATTACCCCGGCACCCAAGGCATCCGTGGTGTCGAGCAGGTCGCGCTCGATCCAGCGGTTGAACAGGTTGTACGACGGCTGGTGGATCAGCAGCGGCACCTTCAGCTCATCGAGCAATGCGGCAATTTCTGCGGTTTTGCCGGCTGAATAGGACGAGATGCCGATGTACAGCGCCTTGCCCTGGCGCACGATGTCGGCCAGCGCGATGGCCGTTTCTTCCAGCGGCGTGTCGGCATCGAAGCGGTGCGAATAGAAGATGTCGACGTACTCCAGCCCCAGCCTCGCCAGGCTCTGGTCCAGGCTGGAAATCAGGTATTTGCGCGAGCTGCCGCCCTGCCCGTATGGCCCTGGCCACATGTCCCAGCCGGCCTTGCTGGAAATGATCAGCTCGTCGCGGTAGCTGCGCAGGTCTTCACGCAGCAGCCGGCCGAAGTTGATCTCGGCGCTGCCATAGGGCGGGCCATAGTTGTTGGCCAGGTCGAAGTGGTTGATGCCGGCATCGAAGGCGGTGTGCAACAAGGCACGCTGCGTGGTGATAGGCGTGGCATCGCCAAAGTTGTGCCACAAGCCCAGGGACAGGGCCGGCAGCACCAGGCCGCTGCGGCCTACACGTCGGTAAGGCATGCGCGCATAGCGCTCGGGGTTGGCGGTGTAGCTCATGGTTGGCCTCGTTCGGCAAAGTAAGGGTTGGCTGGGCGCTGCAAGCCCAGGTGTTCGCGCAGGGTGTGGCCCTGGTACTGGCGGCGGAACAGCCCACGCTGCTGCAGCTCGGGCACCACATGGCGGGCGAAGTCTTCCAGGCCCAGGGGCAGGTGCGGCACGAGTACGTTGAAGCCATCGGCGGCGCTGCCTTCGAACCAGGCTTGCAATTCATCGGCAATCTGTACCGGGGTACCGACCAGGCTGTAGTGCCCTCGCCCACCGGCAATGCGCCGTCCCAGTTGGGCCAGGGTCAGCTGCTCGTTGCCGGCCAGTTCGGTGAGCAACTGCTGGCGGCTGCGCTGGCCGTCTTCGGTCGGCGGCAACTCGGGCAGCGGGCCATCCAGCGGGTAGCCGGAAAGGTCGAAGTTGCCGAGCATGCGCCCAAGCAGGCCAACCCCGACACGCGGGTCGACCAGCGCCTGGAACTGTTCGTACTTGTCCTCGGCCTGCGCCTGGCTTTGCCCCACTACCACGAACACGCCGGGCATGATCTTCAGCGATTGCTCATCCCGCCCATGGCGGGCCAGGCGGCCCTTGAGGTCGGCGTAAAAGGCCTGTGCGCGTGCCAGGCTGGGCTGGGCGGTGAACACCACTTCAGCGCTTTTGGCCGCCAGCTCGCGGCCGGTTTCGGACGAACCGGCCTGCACCAGCACCGGTCGCCCCTGTGGCGAGCGGGCGACATTGAGCGGGCCTTTGACACGAAAGTGTTCGCCGACATGGTCGATGGCCCGCACGGCTTGCGGGTCGTGGAACAGGCCGCTGGCCTTGTCACGCACAAACGCATCATCGGCCCAGCTGTCCCACAGGCCTTGCACCACTTGCTGGAATTCCCCGGCACGGGCATAGCGTTCGGCATGCGGGATATGCGCCTGGCGGCCGAAGTTGCCGGCTTCGGCGGCGGCGTCGGAGGTAACCATGTTCCAACCGGCACGGCCTGCGGACAGGTGATCCAGCGAGGCGAATTTGCGTGCCACGTGATACGGCTCGTTGTAGCTGGTGGTGGCAGTGGCGATCAGGCCGATGCGTTCTGTGACCGCGCTCAGCGCCGACAGCAGGGTCAGTGGCTCGAAGTACACCGAGCGGGCGCTGTGGCTGGCCAGCGGGTCACTGGGCGCGGCAACGCTGTCGGCGACGAACAAGGCATCGAAGCAGGCCGCTTCGGCGATTTGTGCGGTGCGCTTGTAGGTGGCGAAATCCAGCGGGTCGGCGGGTACGTCCGGGTGGCGCCAGGCAGCCACATGGTGACCGGTGGCCATGAGGAAGGCACCCAGGTTCATTTGGCGGGGCATGTTGTTCTCCTTGTCTGAAAAGGCCGCGATCCCTGTGGGAGCGGCCTTGTGTCGCGAAAGGGCTGCGTAGCAGCCCCAGAGTTTCAGCGTCGGTGCAAATATTGCTGGGGCCGCTTTGCGGCCCTTTCGCGACACAAGGCCGCTCCCACAAAAAAAGCCGCGCCGTTTCAAAAGTCCTTGCGCAGCTGCACGCCGAAGTAGCGCCCGTCATCCCGTGGTACCGAGCGGTAGATGTAGTCACCGCCACTGGCCAGCATCTGCGCATACGACTTGTCGCCCAGGTTCTTGCCCAGCAGCGCCACGCGCCAGCCGTCGTTGTAGTCGGCCAGGGCGATGCTGGCGTTCCAGATGCCGTAGGCGCCCTGCACGGTGTCCGGGTTCTGGTCGAGGCTGAATTGCACCGCGTCCTGCCAGCTGTAATCGCTGCTCAGTTCCACATCCAGGCCGTTGTCCAGCGGGATCACGTAGTCGGCGCGCAGGTAGGTTTTCCAGTCCGGCGTGAACGGCAAACGGCCGCCATCGATGTTGCAACTGGCCGCCGCACCCGCCGGGCAGTTGAAGTGATCGACGCGAGCCTTGGTGTAAGCCACGGCGGTCGACAGCTTCAGACGCGAGGTGGCCTGGAAGCTGGCATCCAGCTCCACCCCCTGGGTCTTGACCTTGCCGGCGTTGACCAGGCGGGTCACCACCTGGTTGGCCACGGTGTCGTAGAAGTTGGCCTGATAGTTGTCGTAGTCGGTGTGGAATACGGCCAGGTTGGCGGTCAGGCGATTGTCCAGCGCCGTGCTTTTCAAACCGACTTCATAGGCATCGGAGGTCTCGGGCTTGAGCGCCTCGGTATCGCGCGGCTGCATGTTGAAGAACACGTTGTAGGCCGGGCCTTTGTAGCCGCGCGAATAGGTGACGTAACCGGTCAGGTTGTCGTTGAAGTCGTATTGCAGGCCGGTCCGCCCGCTCCAGCCGTCCTCATCCACCGAACCCGAGCTGGCGGTAGAGGGCTGAATACCGGTCACAGCAGTGGCCGAGGTGGAGGCGCGGCGGTGGTCGTATTCGAGGTCGTCGTGGGTCCAGCGCAGGCCAAAAATGGCACGCAAGTCGTCAGTGAAATTGAACGTGTTCTCGCCGAACAGCGCGACACTGTCGTTGGTGGTGGAGTAGTCGGCACGGCCATTGTTGGCCACACCGCCGTTGACCGACAGGCGTTGGTAGGTCTCTTTGGACGTGCCATGCATGTAGAAGGCACCCAGCACATATTCGTTGAACTGCCCTTTGGGCGAGGTCAGGCGAAACTCCTGGCTGTACTGGTCATAGTCCACCGTGCCTTTGTCGTGGGACGCGGTCAGTGGCAGCACGGCGCGGCGGTCGCCGTCCTGGTACTGGGTGTTGTCCCAGCCGCGCCAGGCGCTGATCGACGTCAGGGTGTAGTCGCCCAGCTGCCAGTCCAGTTGCGCCGACAGCCCCTGGTTCTCGTCCTCGACGTGGGTCTTGAAGTCGCTGTTGATGTCGCGGTTGTGGGCGCTTGGCGTCACCGGACGCAACTGGCTGGCGAAGGCACCGCTGGCGCTGGTGATCACACCGCTGGGCAGTGTGTCTTCGCCTTTCATGTAGTCGGCGATCAGGGTCAGGCGCAGGTCTTCGTTGGGCTCGAACTCCAGTTTGCCGCGGGCGCCTTTGCGCTCGTAGCCATTGACGTCGTGGCCATTGGCAACGTTCTCGACATTGCCGTCATAGTCGCCCCACAGGGTGCTTAACGACCCCTTGAACTGCTCGCTCAGGCGCCCGCCGATGCCAAAGCGCAGGCGGTTCTCGTCGCCACCATCAAAGTGCGAATAGTCCACATAGCCCTGGGTCTGTTCAGGGATGGCCTTGCTGACCACGTTCAGTACGCCGGCCGAGGCGTTTTTGCCGAACAGTGTGCCCTGCGGCCCGCGCAGCACCTCGATACGTTCCAGGTCGAGCAGGTCGAGGGTCGACTGGCCCGGGCGGCCGAATACCACGCCATCGACCACCGTGGCCACGGTTGGCTCGACGCCCGGCGAGGTGGAAATGGTGCCCACGCCACGGATGAACAGCGAGGTGTCCTTGTTCGAGGCCCCGGCGCGGTAATTGAGGGTAGGCACCTGCTGGACGATGCTGGCCACGTTGTTGCGGTTGTCTCGCTCCAGCTGCTCGCCATCGATCACCGACACTGCCACCGGCACTTCCTGCAATGTGACTTCGCGGCGTGTGGCTGTCACGGTAACCGCCCCCAGTGCAGTGGCCTGCGCAGCTCCTGTTTCAGCAGGCTCGGCTGCTTGGGCGCCCTGGCCAAAAGCGGCCAACAGGATGGCTGCGGCCAGCGGCCGACGTTGCGTAGCGGGAAAAGGTGTACGGTTTTTCTGCATGGTGCTCACTGCCTCGGGAAACCAGACCAGGCCCCCATTTGACGGGGCCGACACGAAGTTGCTGTGGTTGTCTGGTCTCGCTCGTGCGAGTGGCAGGCGCTTGCCAACAGCAGCGCTTGTTAGCGCTAACATGAGCAAGTATCTGCGGCCATCGCTTAGCACGTCAAATACTTAAAAGTCAGATTTATATGCAATAAAGCTATTTGCCAATCGCTCATCCGTTAGCGCTACCATCGCGCCATTTCCACAGGAGGCAGCCCGGTGAGCCAGGCCAAGGATCCCCCCCGCAAGCGACGCGGCGCAGGCCGTGTCACCCTCGCCGAGGTGGCGCGGGCTGCTGAGGTTTCAGCCATCAGCGTGTCGCGCTACTTCAACCAGCCAGACCAGGTTTCACCGCCGTTGCGTGAACGTATCGAGGCCGCTGTACAGGCGCTGGGCTATGTTCCCAATCTGGTCGCCGGGGGGTTGGCCTCGGCGCGCGGGCGCATCGTGGGCATGGTGATCCCGAACATTTCCGGGCCGATCTTCGCCCAGACCATCCAGGCCTTCAGCGATACCCTCAGCCGGCATGGTTACCAATTGCTGTTGGCGTCCAGCTACTTCAGCGAAGCGCAGGAAGAAAGCGCGGTGCGGGCGTTTCTTGGCTGGTCGCCGGCAGCGTTGGTGGTGACCAGCCATTTCCACAGCCCGACCACGGAAAAGATGCTGGCCGACGCAGATGTGCCTGTGGTGGAAATCTGGGATTACCGCCCGGAGCGGGTGCCCTTGCAGGTGGGCTTCCTTCATCACCAAGTGGGTGTACAGGCCTGCCGATACCTGCTGGACAAGGGCCATCGGCGCATCGCGTTCGTGCAAAACAGTGCAGCCGGCGACCTGAGCGCGCTGGAGCGGCGCGACGGCTATGTCGAGGCACTGGGTGAAGCCGGGCTGGAGCCTTGGGTGTTCGTGCCATCGGCAGACTGCGCGCCGTTCGAGGCGGGCAAGCAGGCGATGGAAGCATTGATCCGCCGCAATCTACGGCCCGAGGCGATCATCTTCGCCAATGACAACCTGGCGGCCGGCGCCTTGTTGGCCGGCCAGCGTGCCGGCTTGCGCCTGCCTGAAGACATGGCCATTGTCGGCTTTGGAGACTACCCCTTTGCCGACATGCTGCTGCCCAGCCTCACCACCCTGCGCCCGCCCTCCCGGGAGATTGGCGAAGTCGCGGCGCTGCGGGTGCTGCAGCACCTGGGTGTGCTGGCGTGTGACGGTGAGGTCCAGCGGCTGAACCTGTTGGCGTGCGAGCTGATTGCCCGCGAGAGCGCGTGATTCAGGGTGCGGCCACTGAGGGTGGCATTGACGCCAAGGCCGCCCCATGCTCTCCTTATGCCTCACGTTCAGGTGCCCCCTTGGGGGGTGAAACGGGAAACCGGTGCGTCGCAGGCCCTCCAACAGGGCCGGACAATCCCGGTGCTGCCCCCGCAACGGTAAGCGAGCGAAGCGTCTGTACCACTGTGCCCTTGTAATGCGGCATGGGAAGGTGACGCTTTCCAGGAGCCCTGCTCTTCCTCGCAAGCCCGGAGACCGGCCTGGCGTTCATGAACACCCCGCGGTGGGCGGGCGCTGTTGCATTCCCCTGGGCGACTACGCTCGGGGCTGCCGCGCTTGCCCATTGCCCACAAAAAGCAGAGGAACGCGTCATGCCCGTCACCAGCGCCAAGCAACACAGCCTTGCCACTCCTGTCACCCTCAGCCAACGTATCGTCACCGCCGTCGGCGCCAGCCTGCTGGGCCTGTGCCTGGTGTACTTTGCCGGCTTCTCGCACATCGAGGCCGTGCATAACGCCGCCCACGACACCCGCCACAGCGCCGCCTTCCCCTGCCACTGAGTACGCCTGATGATCACGCGCATTGCCCGTACCGCGGGCTTCAGCGGGCTGCTTGCGGCCCTGTTGCTGACTTTGCTGCAAAGTTTCTGGGTCGCCCCGCTGATTCTTGAGGCGGAAACCTACGAGTCCTCGGCCCCTGCCGCCCACCACGAGCATGGCAGCGATGTGCCCGCCCATGAGCACAGCGCCGAAGCCTGGTCACCGGAAGACGGCTGGCAACGTGTGCTGTCCACTACGGGCGGCAACCTGGTGGTCGCGGTCGGCTTCGCCCTGATCCTCGCCGCCCTGTACAGCCTGCGTGAACCGACGCGCGCCGGCACGGGTGCATGGTGGGGGCTGGCCGGCTTCGCCGTGTTCTGCCTTGCCCCGACCTTGGGCCTGCCACCCGAACTGCCCGGTACGGCAGCCGCCGACCTGGGGCAACGCCAGGCCTGGTGGATCGGCACAGCCAGTGCCACCGCACTGGGCCTGGCCTTGCTGGTGTTCGCTCGTCACTGGCTGCTGAAAGCGCTGGGCGCCGTGCTGCTGGTAATCCCCCATGTGATTGGCGCACCACAACCCGACGTGCATGAAAGCCTGGCCCCCGAAGCACTGGAAACCCAGTTCAAAGTGGCCTCCTGGCTGACCAACGCCGCCTTCTGGCTGGCCTTGGGCCTGCTCAGCGCCTGGCTGTTCCGCCGTTCCAGCCGGGCCTGATGCCGCCCTTCTACGCCGGCTTCGGCTGCCGCCGGGGTTGCCCGGCGGATACCCTGCAACGCTTGCTGGACCAGGCCCTGGACAACCAGGGCCTGGCATTGGCCGACCTGCGCGGTATCGCCAGCATCAGCCTGAAGGCCGACGAACCTGGCTTGCTACAGCTGGCCGATCGCCTCGGTTTGCCCTTGGTGCTGTACCATAGCGTGCAACTGCAACCTTACGAACCTCAGCTCAGCCACCGCTCCGCCGCCGCCCATGCCCACAGCGGCTGCTGGGGTGTGGCCGAGAGCGCAGCACTGGCCATGGCCAGCCAGCACCTTGGCACGGCCAGGTTGCTGCTGACCCGCCAGGTACTGGGCCCGGCGACCCTCGCCCTGGCCGGCTGAGCGCTTCCCCCTCTTTCCTGCAAGGACTTTCCATGACGGTCTATTTCATCGGCGCCGGTCCCGGCGACCCGGAACTGATCACGGTCAAGGGCCAACGGCTGATTCGCCAGTGCCCGGTGATTATCTATGCCGGCTCACTGGTACCCGCCGCCGTACTCGAAGGCCACCAGGCCGAGACCGTGATCAACAGCGCCGAACTGCATCTGGAACAGATTGTCAGCGCCATGCGCACCGCCCACGAACAAGGTAAGGATGTAGCCCGTGTGCACAGCGGCGACCCTGGCCTATACGGCGCCATCGGCGAGCAGATTCGCCACCTGCAGGCGCTGGGCATCGATTACCAGATCATCCCTGGGGTCACCGCCACAGCAGCCAGCGCCGCCCTGCTCGGCTGCGAACTGACCCTGCCGCAGGTGGCGCAAACGGTGATCCTCACCCGTTACGGCGACAGCTCGCCCATGCCGCCCGGCGAGCAACTGGGTGACCTGGCGCGCCATGGCAGCACCTTGGCGATTCACCTGGGGGTCAAGCACCTCTCGCGCATTGTCGAAGAGCTGCTGCCGCACTACGGCGCGCACTGCCCGGTAGCGGTGGTACACCGGGCCACCTGGCCTGACCAGGACTGGGTACGTGGCAACCTCGGCAACATTGTCGAACGCGTCGCGGCCAAGGATTTCCGGCGCACGGCACTGATCCTGGTGGGTCATGTGCTGGGGGATACGCCATTCGCCGAGTCGGCCTTGTACCGTGCTGGGCACGCCCACCTGTATCGCCCTGCCGACTGAGCATTGCCAGCCTTGCCGTGGGCGTAGCAGACTCCAGGTTCCCGCCTGCGAACAGGAGTTACGCCCATGCTGGAATTACGCCCCAACTGCGAGTGCTGCGATACCGACCTGCCCGGCGACAGCCCCGATGCGCTGATCTGCTCCTTTGAATGCACCTTCTGCCGCGCCTGTGCCGAAACCCGCTTGCAGGGCCTTTGCCCGAACTGCTCGGGCCAGCTGGTAGCCCGCCCGACGCGGGTCGGCAAGGCATTGGCCAACAACCCCGCCTCGGCCAAGCGCGTGAACAAAGCGCACACTGCCTGCGCCTGACCGACCGGAGAAAACCGGCATCACCGCTTGGACAGGGTGATGTCTTTCCTGTTTTTTGTAGGATTTTTCAACAACAAGAGCAGGGACTTTCAACACTTCTATACTCGCCATTACCAAACTTCGGGATTGGTCGTATCTTGCAGCGCTTCCGATTAACCCACTTGCAGACGTATTCCTGAGTGATCCAGGAAGCGGACCACATCCTGACAGGAGTTTTTCTCATGACAACCGTGCTGATCGTCGACGACCACCCTATCGTCCGGCTGTCCTTGCGCATGCTGCTCGAACGCGAGCGCTTCCACGTCGTCGGCGAAGTCGGCAATGGCAGTGAAGTGGCGCAGGTGGCCCGCGACCTGCGCCCGGACGTGGTCATACTCGACATCGGCCTGCCGGGGCTGGACGGCATGGAAGTCATCAAGCGCCTGCAGTGCCTGGAACCGGTGCCGAAGATCATGGTATTGACCGGCCAGGCCACCGACCTGTACGTGCGTCGCTGCCTGGATGCCGGTATCGGCGCTTTCGTCACCAAAGAAGAAGACCACGAGGCGCTGCTGTTTGCCCTCAAGGCCCTGACCAAAGGTTATTCGACCTTTCCGCAGATGTCGGTCAACAGCAATTCGCTGGAAAGCGAGCCCGTGCGCCTGGCCAGCCTCTCCAACCGGGAGATGGAGGTACTGCGACGCCTGGCGCGCGGCGAGAACAACAAGAATATCGGCACTTGCATGAACCTCAGCGCCAAGACCATCAGCACCTACCGGGGCCGTATCATGGAAAAACTCAAGACTGAATCACTGGTGGAAATGGTCGACCTGGCCAAACGCAACAGCGTGTATTGAGCGTTTGCACACCATGAAGCGCCTGCTGGCGAGCGTCTTTCTGGCTACCGGCTTACTCGCCTCGGCCGATCTGTTGGCCAGCAGCGAACCTCGCCAGTTGCTGGCGCGCTCGGCCAGTGCCGCCGCCCCCCTGGCGTTGTCCAGCGAAGACCGGCAATGGCTGCAGCGCCGCCAGCACCTGGTACTGGGCAGCTCTCGGCCCGACTATCCACCGTTTGAAATCAACGTCAGTCAGCACGAATACGAAGGCCTTAGCGCCGATTACGCCGGGATAATCGCCGAGCAATTGGGCATTCCCGTCGAGGTACGGCGCTACGACAGCCGCCACGAGGCGATCACCGCCTTGCGTGAGGGCAGCATCGACCTGCTGGGCAGTTCCAATGCCTTCGAGGCGGCTGACGCTCAGCTTAGCCTCAGCACCCCCTATGCTGACGACCTCCCGGTCATCGTCACCCGCAAGGGGCACAGCCTGAAGGGCACACCTGACCTCGCCGGCCTGCGCCTGGCCATGGTCGATCATTATCTGCCCGCCGCTGCCGTTCGAACGCTGTACCCCAAAGCGCAACTGAGCCTGTACCGCTCGACCCAAGCCGGGCTGGCAGCCGTCGAGCTGGGTGAGGCGGATGCGTACCTGGGCGATGCCATCAGCACTGACTTCCTGATTGGCAGGAGTTACCAGGGCACGCTCAAGATTGACCACTTCTGCCAGGTAGCCCCCGGGGCTTTCGCCTTTGCCCTGGCCGATGACAACCCACGGATGCATCGGCTGGTCGACAAAGCGCTGGCGCGCATCAGCGAAAGCGAACGCCTGAACATCCTGCGCCGCTGGAGCAGTGGTAACACCAGCCTGCTGCTGCAGCGCCATCTCACTGCCTTGAGCGCAGAAGAAGAGGCCTGGATCGCCGCCAACCCCACCATCCGCGTGCTGGTCAATACCTCGCTGGCCCCCTTGACCTTCAACGACGCTCAGCATCGCCCCAGTGGCATAACCCTCGACCTGCTCAAGCAGATCTCGCTGCGCACGGGGCTGCAGTTCACCCCCGTCGAAAGTGCCTCAGCACAGGCCATGGTGGACCGCCTGGCCCGCGGTGAGGCACAAATGATCGGGGCCCTGGGCTATGGTGCTGACCGTTTGAAGCAGCTGCGCTTCACCCGCCCCTATCTGGTCAGCCCGCGCGTGTTTGTCACCCGCAGCGACGTCGAATCTCCCGCACAAGCCAAGGCCATGAACGGCAAGCGCATCGCCCTGGTGCGTGGTTCTCCGCAACGGGCCCTGCTGCAACAGCGCTACCCGCAGGCGAAGATAGTCGAAGTGGACAACCCGCTCGGTCAGATGGAGGCCGTGGCCAACGGTACCGCCGACGTTGCCCTTAGCAGCCATATCAATGCCGCCTACTACATCAGCCATGTGTTCAAGGACCGCTTGCGCATCGCCAGCGTGCTCGACGACGAACCGGCCGTCGCCGCCTTCGCCGTGGCCGCCGACCAGCCCCAGCTACAGGCCATTCTCGACAAGGCGCTACTGAGCATTCCGCCCGAAGAGCTCGATCAACTGATCAACCGCTGGCGTACCAGCACGCTGGTCAGCGACAGCCCCTGGCGCGACTACCGCACCTTGGCCTTGCAGGTGCTGGTGCTGTCGGCCCTGCTGCTGGCTGGCGTCATTTTCTGGAACAGCTACCTGCGCAAGCTGATCAACCAGCGTACAGAGGCGCAGCACGCGCTGCAGGCACAGTTGGCGTTGAGCCGTGGGCTGCTTGAGCAATTGCGCCAGGCCAAGGACGACGCCGAACAGGCCAGCCAGACCAAAAGCACGTTCCTGGCCACCATGAGCCACGAAATCCGTACCCCGATGAATGCCGTGATCGGCCTGCTGGAACTGGCACTGGAGGACAGCCGTGGTGGCCGCTGCGACACCCAGACCCTGCAGACCGCTTACGACTCGGCAATCGGCCTGCTTGAGCTGATTGGCGACATTCTCGACATTTCCCGCATAGAATCCGGCCACATCAGCCTGCAGCCAGTGCCCACCGACCTGGTAGAGCTGGTGCGCGCCACTCTGCGGGTATTCGAGGGCAATGCACGGGCCAAAGGCCTGCACCTGCACGGCGAACTGCCGGCAGAACCGGTCTGGGTGCTGGCTGACCCGCTGCGATGCAAGCAAATTCTGTCCAACCTGGTCAGCAACGCCATCAAGTTCACCGACCGTGGTGAAGTGCAGGCGAGCCTGCTGCTGCCCAAGGTTGCCGGCCAGGGCATTCTGGCAATCGAGCTGAATGTGCGCGACACCGGTATCGGCATCAGCCCTGCCGACCAGGCCCGGCTGTTCAATGCATTTGTTCAGGCCGATGGCCCAAGGGCCCGCCAAGGTGCAGGCCTGGGGTTGGTCATCAGCCGTACCCTCGCCGAATTGATGGGCGGCGCCTTGAGCCTGCAGAGCGTGGAAGGCGTCGGCACCCGGGTGCAAGTCTGCCTGCAGCTGCCCACCTGTGCGGCACCGGTACAGGCCGAGCAGGACCCGCCAGCACATGAAAGCAGTAGCGGCCCGCTCAACATTCTGGTGGTCGACGACTACCCCGCCAACCTGTTGTTGCTGGAGCGGCAACTGCATACCCTGGAGCACCGCGTGACCCTGGCGGAAAATGGCGAAGTCGCCCTGGCACGCTGGCAGGCAGCGCGCTTCGACCTGGTGATTACCGATTGCAGCATGCCGGTCATGGACGGCCACGAACTGACCCGGCGCATTCGCAGCCTGGAGAGTGAGCGCGGCCTGCCAGCGTGCAGGATTCTCGGCGTGACCGCCAATGCCCAGGCCGAGGAACGCGCCCGCTGCCTGGCCAGCGGCATGGACGAATGCCTGTTCAAGCCGATTGGCCTACGTTCGCTAAAGGCCCATCTGCCCCAGGTCCGCCCTCAGAAACAGAAAACACCGACAACACGCCATAGCGGGTTCGACCTGGCTGAACTGCGCCACCTGACCCAGGACGACGAACAGCTGACGCGGCATTTGCTCGAACAACTGTCGGTAAGCGTCGCCGAAGACCTGGCCGCCTTGCGTGCCCTGGCACCAGACGCCGCCGACGAGGCCGTGCGGGCCCTGGCCCATCGCATCAAGGGTGGCGCCAAGATGATCAGGGTGCGCGCCGTGGTCAAGGACTGCGAAGCCATCGAGCTGGCTCACGCACAGGGGCTGCCGACGGTCGAGCAGCGCGCGCTGCTGCAAACCAGCCTGCAAGCCCTGCTTGACGAAATGCGCGATGCGCTCAATGCAATTGCAGCGTCGAGCTGATCTGGCTGATGGCATCCACCACATGCCGTGAGCCTTGCTGGATTTCCATGATCACCGTACCCGCTTCGTTGGCCAGCGCCACGCCGTGACCGGTGCGGTTCAGGCTCGACTGCATGCTGGCTACCGCCAGTAGCGACAGGTCGTGGTTTTGCCGCACCACATCGACAATCTCCAGGGTGGCCTTACTGGTTCGCGCCGCCAGGTTACGCACCTCATCGGCCACCACCGCAAAGCCTCGCCCGTGCTCGCCGGCACGGGCGGCTTCGATCGCGGCATTCAGGGCCAGCAGGTTGGTCTGGTCGGCGATGCCGCGAATGGTCAGCACGATCTGCCCGATCACATCCGATTGCTTGCTGACCGCATCGATGCTGCGTGCGGCGTCGTTAAGCTCCTGGGAAATCTGTTCGATCACCTGCACCGTCTGCTGCACCACTTCTGTGCCCTTGCGCGCGCAGGCGTCGGTCTGCATGGAACTGGCATGGGCGGCATCGGCGGCGTTCTGCTGGGTGCAGACCTGGCGGGTAATGTCACTGGCGAACTTCACGACCTTGTTCAAGCGCCCCTTGCTGTCGAAAATGGGGTTGTAGGAGGCTTCCAGATAGACCATTTGCCCCTGCTTGTTGATACGCTCGAAACGGTGCGAATGGTATTCGCCACGGTTAAGCGAAGCCCAGAACTCTCGGTACTCGGCCGACTCGCGCTCATGCGGCAGGCAGAACAGGCCATGATGCCGGCCCACCACCTCGTCGAGGCGATAGCCCATGGTGTCGAGGAAGTTCTGGTTGGCTTTGATCACCCGGCCCTGGGGGGTGAATTCGATCACCGCCATGGAGCGGCTGATGGCCTTGAGCAGGTTTTCGCTTTCATGCTCCTGCACCACCCGCTGGCTGATGTCGGCGGCCACCTTGATCACGCTGGTGACCTGACGCTGCTCGTCCAGCACCGGCATGTAGCTGGCCTCCAGCCACACCTCGCGCCCGGCCTTGTCGAGGCGCTCGAAGGTACCGCTGATAGCCTTGCCCTGCCCCAGTTCACGCCACAGCTGTTGGTATTCGGCACTTTTTGCGTAGTCTGGCTCGCAGAACAACCGGTGGTGCTTGCCACGCAACTCGTCAACGCTGTAACCCATGGCCTGGCAGAAACGCTCATTGGCATCGAGAATGGTGCCATCGGGAGCGAATTCGATCATCGCCATGGAGCGGCTGATAGCGGCGAGTTTGGCCTGTGCGGTGGCCAAAGCCTGTTGGCTGCGCTGGATCTCGACCAAATCGGACTTGCGGTGGAAATCGAACATGACGCCGGGCTCCTTTATGCGCGGTTTCATGAGCATAGATCGCCATCATTAGCATGCAAGCACAATGCTATCACTTTGTAATTACTGCATTTTCATTACCAGCGTCCTGACACGCCTACCGCCCTAGCGTGAAACTCAGGAGCTCTCCCGCACCATCAACTCGAAGCCCAAGTCCTGCTGCGCGTTCGGCACCCGCTTGCCATCGAGCAACGCCAGCAATGCCTGCGCCGCCCCACGCCCCACGGCAGCCCGGGGCGTGCGAATCGATGTCAGCCGCGGCACCATGTGCGCCGAGGCTGGCAAATCGTTGAACCCGACCATTGCCACCTGGCGTGGTACCTCCACCCCCTGGCGCAAGGCCTGCAGCACCGCCCCCTGAGCCAGGTCGTCGTTGCAGAAGAAAATACCGTCGACATCCGGCGCCTGTTGCATCAGTTGGCTGAACAGTGCACTGCCCAGTGCAATCGATGAAGGTTCCGGCGCCAGTACCTCCAGCTCGGTCGCCTGCAAACCGGCCTCGGCCAGCGCCTGGCGGAAACCTTCGGCCCGCTGCATCACCCGTGGGTCAAGCTGCGCGGCAATGAATGCCAGGCGCTTGCGCCCGCGCTCGATCAGGTGCCGGGCAGCAGCACGCCCGGCCTGCTGTTGCGAGAAACCAACCGACAATGCCCCAGGCTCGCCATTGAGCTCCATCATGTGCACACAAGGCACACCACTGGCGGCCAGCATCTGGCGCGCCGCATCGCTGCGCTCGAAGCCGGTCAGCAGCATGCCGCAAGGCTGATAGGCCAGGTAGTTGCGGATCAGGTTCTCTTCTTCGGCAAGGTCGTAGTGATAGTTGCCGATCAACACCTCAAGCCCACGCGGGCGCATGACCTCGTGGATGGCTTCCAGGGTATCGATGAACAGCTGGTTGGACAGTGACGGGATCAACACCACCACCGACTGGCTACGCGCCGAGGCCAGCGCCCGGGCCGCCGGGTTGGCGACATAGCCAAGGGTTGCCGCTGCGGCGACAACCTTTTCCACCAGCTCCGGCGCAACCGTGCTGACCCCGCGCAAGGCACGCGAAGCGGTAATCGGGGAAACCCCGGAAAGCCTGGCAACTTCTGCCAGGGTGGGACGACCTGTAGTGCGGGAGCCGGTGCGGGACATGGATGTTGTAATTTTACTACTTGCAAGGAGAGGGAACGGCCACTAAGGTAGCGCTGTCTCAGGACGCAGGCAATGTAATCTTTGGTAGCAGCCATCACGCGCTCGCCACCAGGCGTCCATACTGCGTAGGGACAAGACCAATAACACCGGGGAGGTGGCTGTTCGTCGATGACGAGACAGCGCTATCTCACCCCGCAGGAGGTACTGATGAATTCTCCCCTGTCCGCCATCGTGGTGATGGGCGTGGCCGGTTGCGGCAAAAGCTGCATCGGCGCCGCCATCGCTGCCAGAAGCGGCGGCCGCCTGATCGAAGGCGACGCTTTCCACCCTGCCGAAAACATCCGCAAGATGAGCGCTGGCATCCCGCTGGACGATGGCGACCGCGCCGGCTGGCTGGTACGCCTCGGTCAGGAGCTGCAGGCCACCACCCAGGCTGGGGAGCGCCCGATCCTGACCTGCTCGGCACTCAAGCGCCGCTACCGCGACACCCTGCGCGATGCCATGCCCGGGCTGGTGTTCGTGTTCCTCGAACTGTCACCTGCCGAAGCGGAAAAACGCGTGCGGGCCCGCCCCGGTCACTTCATGCCGGCCAGCCTGATCGACAGCCAGTTCGCTGCCCTGGAGTCGCCACGCGGCGAGCCACTGACCCTGCCACTGGATGCGACCCAACCCGTCGAAGCGCTGGCCGAAGCGGTGGACCGCTGGCTAAAGCGCTGCGGTGAGCAGGGGCTGGCGCAAACCGCCTGACCCTGGCGGTTTTCCGGCTCACCAAAGACAGCGCTACCCCAACCCGCAAACGCGGGAAAAGTTCCAAAAAGCTACGCCCAAAACAACGATAAGACCGAGGCCTTCAAACCATGTTCGGACTGGCTACTGATACCTTCCTGCTGCTCGACGCGCTGGTTACCATCGTCGGGCTGATCCTGCTGATCACCCACTTCAAAGTGCACCCCTTCGTCGCCCTTACCCTCGCGGCCGGCTTCCTGGGCCTGACCTCCGGCATGCCGGTGGCCAAGGTCATGAAATCGTTCCAGGACGGTTTTGGCGGCGTGCTGGGCTTTGTCGGTATCGTGCTTGCCCTGGGCACCATGCTCGGCAAGCTGATGGCCGACTCCGGGGGCGCCGACCAGATCGCGCAAACCCTCATCCGCGCCTTCGGCAAGAAGAACGTGCACTGGGCCATGATGTTCGCCGCGTTCCTGGTGGGCATACCGCTGTTCTTCGAAATCGGCTTCGTGTTGCTGATTCCGCTGGTGTTCATCGTTGCCCGCCGCTCCGGGGTGTCGCTGGTGAAGATCGGCATTCCGCTGCTGGCCGGCCTTTCCGTGGTGCACGGCCTGGTCCCGCCACACCCGGGCCCGCTGCTGGCGATCGGCATTTTCCACGCTGACATCGGCAAGACCATCTTCTACGGCCTGATCGTCGCACTGCCCACCGCAATCATCGCTGGCCCTCTGTTTGGTAACTTCATTTCCCGCTACATCCCGGGCAACCCGTCGCAGGAACTGATGGACCAGATCGCCAAGGAGTCCGACCAGGGCAACCTGCCCAGTTTCAGCATCACCCTCATCACCGTACTGCTGCCAGTCGCGTTGATGCTGCTGAAAACCTTCGCCGACGTGGTGCTGCCGGCCGAGCACATCGTGCGCCAGTGGATGGACCTGATCGGCCACCCGATCACCGCCCTGCTCGCCGCCCTGCTGCTGGCCTTCTACACCTTTGGTTCGGCTCGCGGCTTCAACCGCCAGCAGATCATGAAGATGCTCGACCAGAGCCTGGCCCCCACCGCAGCCATCGTGCTGATCGTCGGTGCCGGCGGTGGCTTCAAGCAGATGCTGGTGGATACCGGCGTGGGCAACGTGATCGGGCAGATGGCCGTGCAGGCGGAAATTTCACCCATCATGCTGGCCTGGCTGGTGGCTGCGGTGATCCGCATCGCTACCGGGTCCGCCACGGTGGCCACCATTACCGGTGCGGGCATCGTTGCGCCGGTGATCGACCTGGTGCCGGGGGTGAACCGTGAGCTGTTGGTACTGGCCACCGGTGCCGGCTCGCTGATCCTGTCGCATGTGAACGACGCCGGCTTCTGGCTGGTGAAGCAATACTTCAACATGACCGTGGCAGAAACCTTCAAGACCTGGAGCATGATGGAGACCATTCTCTCGGTGGTCGGCATCATCTTCATCATGTTGTTGTCGCTGGTGGTGTAACTGCCGTGGGCGTGGGTTGCCAACGCGAAACCCGCATTGGCAACCCTGACCGGCTCACGCCCATATGGCCGAAGGTCACCACTGGCGCTTGTCTGGCCGCGTCAGCCCCAGCTTTTCGATGCGGTACCGCAGCATGTCCCGCGACAGCCCCAGCATCCGCGCCGACTTGGTCACGTTCCAGTCCGTCCGGTCCAGGGTCTTGCACACCAGGTCGCGTTCCATGTCGGGCAGGCTGGTGCCCGGCTCCGGCTCGTGCCGTGGCATCTCGAACATTGCCGGCGCCTGCTGAGCGGCCAATGGCTCGTCGATCAACGTCATGCACAGGTTCAGCTGGTGCGCCTGCACCACTTCGTTCGGTGCCAGCAGCACGGTCTGCTCCAGCATGTTACGCAGTTCGCGCACATTGCCTGGCCAGCTGTAGCCCAACATCAGGCTCTCGGCTTCGGCTGAAAAACGCAGGTTCGGTTTGCCATAACGCCGGCCATGGTGGGCCAGGAAATGCCGGGCCAGCAGCAGAATGTCCTGCCCACGGGCATACAGGCGCGGCACCTTCAGGGCAATGATGCGCAGGCGGAAGAACAGGTCGCGGCGGAACTTGCCCTGCTGCACCATCTGCTCCAGGTTGCAGTTGGTGGCACTGATCACCCGCAGGTCAACCTTGCGCTCCTTCACCGCACCAATCCGGCGGATGCTGCGGTCTTCCAGCAGCTTGAGCAGCTTGGCCTGCAGCACCAGGTCCATCTCGCCAATCTCGTCGAGGAACAAGGTGCCGCCATCGGCCGCCTCCACCAAGCCTACCCGGCGCTCCTTGGCGTCGGTGAATGCACCCTTCTCGTGGCCGAACAGTTCGGCCTCCAGCAGGTTGGCCGGGATCGAGGCGCAGTTGAACTCGATGAACGGCCCCTTGCTGCGCGTGCCATCGAAATGCAGGGCGCGGGCCACCAGTTCCTTGCCGGTGCCGGTTTCGCCTTCGACCAGCACTGGTGGCAGGTCGTCACTGGCCATCCGCCGTTCGGCATCCAGCACCTGGCGCAGGGTGTGCTTGAGGGTCAGCATCGTTGGCGACTCGCCGATCAACGCCTGCAACCCGGACTTCTGCGCCTCTCGCTCCTGGTAGAACGACAGCGTGCGCTCCATGCGCTCGGCAGCCAGGGCCTTGTCCAGGGTCAGTTTGAGTTCGGCCAGCACCACGGGCTTGCTCAGGTAATGGAAGGCGCCCTCCTTCATCGCCTGCACGGCATCTTCGACATTGCCATAGCCGGTCATCATGATCACTTTCAGGTCCGGCACCTGTGCCACCAAGGTCCGCAGCAGGTCGTGCCCGCTCATGCCAGGCAGCGAGTTGTCGGTCAGCACCGCGTCGGGCTGGGCCCGCTTGATCTGCTCCAGCGCCAGCTCCGCGCTATGGCATACGGTGACCTCGTAGCCCTTGAGGCTGAGGTAGGTGCGAATGTTGTCGGCGAGAATTTCATCATCCTCGACTACCAGGATGCTGTGCTCCATGGTCCCCTCCCGCTGCGATATTGAATGTAAGGCTGACGCGGGTTCCTTCCTCTTCGCGGCTGCTCAGGCTGACCGAGCCGCCAAAACGTTCCATGATGCGTTTGACCAGGGCCAGGCCTACACCGAGGCCACCCTGTTTGGTCGTGAAGAACGGCTTGAACACCATCCGTTCCTGCTGTTGGCTCATGCCCTTGCCTGTGTCGGTGAGCACGAATTCGGCACGCAGGCCACCCTGCACATTGACCTGGGCATTCAACATACCGCCGGAGGGCATGGCCTCCAAGGCGTTGGAAAACAGGCTGTTGAGAATTTGCGTCAGCTGCAACGGCTGGCTGACTACCCACTGCACGTCAGGCCCCTCGAAATGAAAGCGCACGCCGTTTCGTTCAATCTGCTGGGCGAAAGCCAGGTGGGTGTCTTCGATGGCTGCCACCAGGTCCACGGCTTCGGGTTCGTCGCTGGTTGGGCGCAACGACACCAGCAGGTCGCGTACCCAGCGCGACATACGGTCGACCTGGCCGATGATATCGGTGATGTTCTTCTGCGCGGCAGCGTTGGCGGTTTCCTGGGCCAGCTCGGCGCTTGAGCGGATGTTGGCCAGTGGGTTGCGCAAGCTGTGGGCTACCGCCGACGACATTTCGCCCAGTGCCACGTAGGTTTCGCTGGCCACCAGCCGGTCCTGTTGCAGATGCAGCATCTGCGCCGCCCGGCGCACGATCCAGAACAGCCCGAAATAGATGAGCGCCCCGCCCACCAGCGTCGAGGCCCAGATCAGCACATAACCCCGCTGGATGCGCCGCACCAGGTCTTGTGGCTCTTTGTAGATTTCCACCATGGCCAATACCTGCTCGCCCTGGCTGTCGAACAGCGGAATGTAGTTCTCGATAAACAGGTAGCGCGGTTCACGCTGAAACTTCTGTTCTTCGCGATCTTCCTCGGCCTTGTGGTAGCTGGCCGACACTGCCTTGCGCGACCGGAAGGCACGGTCGAGGTCGCCATCGGCTTCTATCCGCTTGCCGATCAGCTCGACGTTGGTGGACCAGACGATGGTGCGGTCGCGAGCGTAGACATTGGCCAGCAAGGTATCTGGCAAGTGCTCGACATGGTCCAGGAACTCGACCCGGGTCGACTCGGCCAGTGCGGGGGTGAACTGCAGGTGCTGCAGGTCCAGACGCGGGTCAAGCAGCTCACCCATGGTGGTGCCTGGCGGCAACTGCGAATGGCGCACCTCGGCCTGGGCCATGGCCTGAATGAACTGCGCGGTAAGCATGGCATCGCGCTGCACGCTGTCGCGAACCACAAACCGCGTTGACACATAACCCAACCCGCCCGCCACGGCGGTGATGATCAACAGGCTGATGACCGAAAACCACCGCAGCAGGTTGAACTCACGCAATGGCACAGCCAGACCGCTGGCGGTCGCACCGGGCTTGTCGCGAACTTCGTTTTCCAGCATCTGCATCGCGTGGTTCCCGCACAGGGCGTCCGTTCAGAAATGCCTCAAGGCCAACAGCCAATTGAAAGCACCCCGCCTGGGCAGCCTGATAGCTGCCTTGTGTTGCGTGTTGCGCTCTGCAAATCACGTAGCAAGAACTCAGCCAGCCAAAAACAAATCAATAAAAATCAATAATTTAGAACGCATTTACAAATACGGCCTAAGGAAAAACCCCCACATTTGGGTAATTATCACCCAAACCTTATAAAAAATTTAAATATCAATAAGTTAAAGATTTTACCTAATGCTTTTTATAAGCTTGCTACCAAGCGGAACGTCAACGATACCCGCGTACCATGGCCCTCGCTGCTGCTGAGCCGAACCGAACCGCCGAAGCGCTCCATGATGCGTTTCACCAGCACCAGCCCCACCCCTAGCCCACCCTGTTTGGTGGTGAAGAACGGCCGGAAGGCCATGCGCTGCTGCTCTTCGCTCATGCCCTTGCCATTGTCGGACAGGCGCAGTGTCAGGCAGCGCCGGTTCTGGCGCACCACCTCGATACGCAGACGCCCGCCCTGCTCCATCGACTCCAGGGCATTAGCAACCAGGCTGCTGAACACCTGCCGCAGTAACGCCGGGTGCCCCAATACCTGCACTGCCGGTAACGGTTGCAGGTCAAGGCTTACCCCACTGCGTGCCAACGGTACGGCATAGGTCTGCAAGCTTTCCTGCAACGCCTGTGGCAAGTCCACCGCCACGGCCTCGTCGTTCAGCGGGCGCAATGACTGCAGCATCTGGCGGATCCATTGCGACATGCGATCGACCTGGCTGATGATATCGTTGACCTGGCGTTGCGCCGGGCCGTCGTCGAACGCCTGGGCCAGTTCGGCACTTGAGCGGATACTCGCCAGCGGGTTGCGCAGGCTGTGGGCCACCGCCGACGACACCTCGCCCAGTGCAACATAGGTCTCGTTGTTGATCAGCCGCTTCTGCTGCACTGCCAGCAACCGCGCGGCACGGTGCATGATGCCGTACAGGCCGATGTAGACCAGCGCGGCCCCCACGGTAATAGCCAGCCATATCAGGATCAGGCCATGCTCGATGCGCACGATCAGGTCATGGGGCTCTTTGTAGATTTCGACCATCGCCGTGACGTTCTCGCCATCGGCATCGAACAGCGGAATGTAGTTCTCGATGAACAACTGCTCGGGCGGGGTAACGAATTTCTGCTCGGCGCGGGCCTGTTCGAAGTTATGGTAGCTGGCCGAGACCCGCATCTTGTACTCGAAGGCCCGCTCCAGGTCGTCGTCGCCATTGATCAGCTTGCCGATCAGCGCCGGGTTGCTGGACCAGATCACCGTACGGTCCGGGGCATAGATATTGGCCAGCAGCATGTCGGGCAGGTGGGCGATATGGTCGAGAAACTCGCCGCGCGCCTTGCGCCGGGCATCCGGGTCGACATCGGGCAGGTTGCTGCGGTCGGTGCGCGGGTCTAGCAACTCGCCCATGGTGCGCACGTTGGGGATCGACACATGGCGTACTTCGGCGTCGGCGATGGAGGTGATGAACTGCGCGGTGAGCAAGGCATCGCGCTCCACGCTCTCATCGATGATGAAACGGCTGGAAATCAGCCCCAGCCCGGCAGCCACCGACAGGATGATGGCCAGGCTGACCCAGGCATACCAGCGTAAAAGGTTGAACGGCTTGCGTGGAGCAGCCAGCTCGTTACCGGCAGGCACTTCGATGGCGTCGGAACGAGGGGCGATGTCCATGGCGGACTCCACATCTGGGCACCTTCAGAAGGTTATAGCCCAGAGTTGGGGAAACCATAGTGTTAAATTGATGGCATCCGCCGAAGGGTAACGTTTTTTTCACTTCGTACACGCGGTCCCTGTGGGAGCGGGCATGCCCGCGAACACCGGCGAAGCCGGTGCCATCTACCGCGTCGCCTGCTTCGCGGGCTTGCCCGCTCCCACAGAGATCGCATGGACCTGAAAGGCAGCTCTAGAAAGGTGAATCATCTGCCAACCCTTGCAATTTGCGGTATTCGCGCAGCACCGCAGGTACATAACGGCGGGTTTCGGCATACGGCGGCACCGCACCGCGCCGCAACACGGCATCCGGACCCGCGTTGTAAGCCGCCACGGCCAGGGTGATGTCGTTGTCAAACAGGGTCAGCATGCGCTTCAGGTAGCGGGCCCCGCCCTGCACGTTGTCTTCCGGGTCCAGGCGGTCTTCCACGCCCATTTCGCGAGCGGTATCGGGCATCAATTGCATCAACCCCACCGCACCCGCCGGCGACCGGGCCTTGGGGTTATAGCCGGACTCGGCCTTGATCAGCGCGTGCAACAACGCCGGGGGCACATTGTGGATGCGTGCCGCAGTGGCGACCACCTCGGCATAGGGGCGGCCAGTGATCATCTGCGCGTTGGCCGGGCCAGCCTGGGCCAGCGGTTCGTTGATCACCTTTTCATAGTGGCGTCCGGGCCGATGAACGTTGGTCAGTACGTAGCCACCCTTGGCATCGATTGAGATGTACACATCAGCCTGGGCAGCCCCTGCCGTCAGCCAGATCAAACCGAGGATGAGTCCACGCATGTCGGTCGCCTCTTCGTCGTGGCCCCCGATGTGGGGGAAATGCCCCGGAAAACCCGAGGTCAATGACCACGACGCAAGCACTGTGCCGCTTCCTGTGCCGCATGGCGCAAGGCCCCGAGGCAGACGTGCATGGCTGTTGCATGGTGCCTGTCAACGCGTGTTCCCATGCAGTGGAGGGCTTCACCATGCAGCGCAGAACCAACCCGCAACGTGGCTTCACCCTGCTTGAACTCCTGGTGGTACTGGTGGTGCTCGGCCTGTTGGCCGGCATCGTCGCGCCCAAGTACTTCAGCCAGCTCGGCCGCTCCGAGGCCAAGGTGGCACGGGCGCAGATAGAGGGGCTGAGCAAGGCCCTGGACCTGTACCGCCTGGAAGTCGGCCACTACCCCAACAGTGAGCAAGGCTTGCAGGCGCTGGTGGTCGCCCCCAGTGGCGAGGCTCGCTGGACCGGCCCGTATCTGCAAAAGGCCGTGCCGCAAGACCCATGGGGCCGCCCATACATCTACCGGCAGCCCGGCGAGAACGGCGGTGAATACGACCTGCTGTCGATGGGCAAGGACGGCCAGCCGGGTGGTGACGGGGAAAACGCCGAAATTACCAGCTGGCAGTAAGGAGAGCGGCCATGCGCTACAGCCTCAAGGCCCTGGGCAGACAGGGTGTGGTGCAGTTGCAGATCGACGCCGAGGACGCCGACCAGGCCCGCCGCCAGGCCGAGGACCAAGGCCTGCGCGTGCTCAGCCTGCGCAGCAACGGTGGCGCCTTGCGCGGCATGGCCTGGCGCCGCGAGGCGGCGTTTGACCTGGTGCTGTTCAGCCAGGAGCTGTCGACCCTGCTCAATGCCGGCCTGCCGTTGATCGATGCACTGGAAAGCCTGGCCGAAAAAGCCCCCGCTGCGGCCACACGCAAGGTGCTGGGCGAGCTGGTGCGCCAGCTGTACGAAGGCCGCTCGCTGTCCCAGGCGCTGGGCCAGCAACCCCGGGTGTTCCCGCCACTGTATGTGGCGCTGGTGCAGTCCAGCGAACGCACCGGTGCGCTGGGCGACGCCCTCGCCCGCTACATCAGCTATCGCCAGCGCCTGGACCTGGTCCGGCAAAAGCTGGTGGGCGCATCGGTTTACCCCTTGCTGCTGTTGCTGGTAGGCGGCGGCGTGGTGCTGTTCCTGCTCGGCTACGTGGTGCCACGTTTCAGCCAGGTGTTCGAAGGCATGGGCACCGAGTTGCCCTGGCTGTCACGGGTATTGATGCAGGTCGGTCTGTTCCTGCACGCGCAGCAACTGCCACTGGCGCTGGGCACTGCAGGTGGCTTCACCGCGCTGTGGCTGCTGCGCCGCCACCCTCGGGTACGACGCTGGGCATCCTGTCAGTTGCGCCGGCTGCCAGCGCTGCATCAACGTTTGATGATGTACGAACTGGCGCGCTTCTATCGCTCGCTGGGCATTCTGCTGCAAGGTGGCATTCCCATCCTCACCGCCATGGGCATGGCGCGCGGCCTGCTCGGCAGTGCCGCAGGCCAAGGCCTGGCACAGGCCAGCCAGCGGGTGGGCGAAGGGCTGCCACTGTCCGATGCGCTGGAGGCCGGACACCTGGTTACCCCGGTGTCGCTGCGCTTGCTGCGGGCCGGCGAACAGTCCGGCAACCTGGGCGAGATGCTGGAGCGCTGCGCCGATTTCCACGACCAGGAAATCGGCCGCTGGGTGGAATGGTTCGTCAAACTGTTCGAACCGCTGCTGATGACGTTCATCGGCCTGCTGATCGGCCTGATCGTGATTCTTATGTACATGCCGATCTTCGAGTTGGCTTCAAGCATTCATTGAGACACCAAGCCCAGGCTAGGCTGCCGCGCTTGTCACGACATTTTTGGCGCTCGGTCTCACAGGCGCCGAAAATGTCGTGACAAGCACCCACTGCCCCCAACCATGCCGCAAATCGATGAATGCCCCACACATATCATTCAGCGTGATAATAACCTTCGCCCCGTTCGATTCGTGCCTCACGCGCAACACACTCACACTCCGCCCACTACTAATACATTGGCGGAGTTCTCCATGGAACAATCACTCAAACCCTTGCGCTTTCCCCTCGCTGCCCTGGCAGTGGTGGTGATCAGCGCTTGCGGTCGAACCCCAGACGCCGTGCAGGCTCCCGCCGCGCCAAAGGTCAGTGTGGCCAAGGTGATCGAGCAACCGATCAACGAATGGGACGAGTTCACCGGCCGCCTCGAAGCCCCGGAAACCGTCGAAGTACGCCCACGGGTTTCCGGCCAGATCGATCAGGTGGCCTTCACCGAAGGCGCTCAGGTCAAGAAAGGCGACCTGCTGTTCCAGATCGACCCACGCCCGTTCCAGGCTGAAGTCCGCCGCCTTGAAGCCCAGCTGCAACAGGCCAAGGCCACTGCCATTCGCAGTGCCAACGAGGCCCGCCGTGGCGAACGCCTGCGTGATAGCAACGCCATCTCCGCCGAGCTGGCCGAGTCGCGCAGCAGCGCTGCCGCCGAAGCCCGTGCCGGGGTCGATGCCATTCAGGCCCAGCTCGACCTGGCACGCCTTAACCTCAGCTTTACCCGCGTCACCGCGCCTATCAGTGGCCGTGTCAGCCGCGCCGAGTTCACCGCCGGCAACATCGTCAGCGCCGATGTCACCCCGCTGACCAGCGTGGTGTCCACCGACAAGGTCTACGCCTACTTCGACGCCGACGAGCGCGTGTACCTCAAGTACACCCAGCTGGCACGCGAAGGCCAGCGTGGCCAGAGCACCCCGGTGTACCTGGGCCTGACCAACGAAAGCGGCAACCCGCATCTGGGCCAGATGAACTTCGTCGACAACCAGGTCAACCCGCGCACCGGCACCATCCGTGGCCGTGCGGTGTTCGACAACAGCAACGGCCAGTTCACCCCGGGTCTGTATGCACGCCTGAAGCTGGTGGGCAGCGCCCAGTACGACGCCGTGCTGATCAACGACGAAGCCGTGGGCACCGACCTTGGCAAGAAGTTCGTGCTGGTCATGGACAAGGACAACAAGGCTGCCTACCGCGCCGTGGAGCTGGGGCCGAAGCTGGAAGGCCTGCGCATCGTGCGCAGCGGCCTGGGCAAGGACGACCGCATCGTGGTCAAGGGCCTGCAACGCGTACGCCCTGGTTCGCCGGTCACCCCTATCGATACCCAGATGGCCAGCGAACAGACCCTCGCCGCCCTCGCCCAGCAGCGCCAGGCCCTGGAGGCCAGCAACCCGGCGCCGAAGGTGGCGGGCAATAACGTGAAAGTCGCCAGCGCCCAGGCGCCACGCGGTTAAGGGACCACACCGATGAACTTCTCGAAATTCTTCATTACTCGGCCAATCTTCGCCGCGGTGCTGTCGCTGGTGCTGCTGATCGCGGGCTCCATCTCGCTGTTCCAGCTGCCGATCAGCGAATACCCCGAAGTGGTGCCACCCACCGTGGTGGTGCGCGCCAACTTCCCCGGTGCCAACCCCAAGGTCATCGGCGAAACCGTCGCCGCGCCGCTGGAGCAGGCCATTACCGGTGTGGAGAACATGCTGTACATGTCCTCCCAGTCCACCGCTGACGGCAAGCTGACGCTGACCATCACCTTCGCCCTGGGCACCGACCTGGACAACGCTCAGGTACAGGTGCAGAACCGCGTCACCCGCACCCAGCCCAAGCTGCCCGAGGAAGTGACCCGCATCGGTATCACCGTCGACAAGGCCTCGCCCGACCTGACCATGGTCGTGCACCTGACCTCGCCGGACAACCGCTACGACATGCTCTACCTGTCCAACTACGCCATCCTCAACATCAAGGACGAGCTGGCGCGCCTGGGCGGCGTGGGCGATGTGCAGCTGTTCGGCATGGGCGACTACTCGCTGCGCGTGTGGCTGGACCCGAACAAGACCGCTTCGCGCAACCTCACCGCCAGTGATGTGGTCGCTGCAATCCGCGAGCAGAACCGCCAGGTGGCCGCAGGCCAGCTGGGTGCACCGCCCGCCCCCGGCTCCACCAGCTTCCAGCTGTCGATCAACACCCAGGGCCGTCTGGTCAACGAGGAAGAGTTCGAAAACATCATCATCCGTGCCGGTGCCGATGGCGAAATCACACGCCTGAAGGACATCGCCCGGGTCGAACTCGGCTCCAGCCAGTACGCCCTGCGTTCGCTGCTGAACAACCAGCCGGCCGTGGCCATCCCGATCTTCCAGCGCCCCGGTTCCAACGCCATCGAGATCTCCGACGAAGTGCGGGCAAAAATGGCCGAGCTGAAGAAGGACTTCCCGGAAGGGATGGACTACAGCATCGTCTATGACCCGACCATCTTCGTGCGCGGTTCCATCGAAGCAGTGGTACACACCCTGTTCGAAGCACTGGTGCTGGTGGTACTGGTGGTGATCCTGTTCCTGCAAACCTGGCGTGCCTCGATCATCCCGCTGCTGGCTGTGCCGGTGTCGCTGATCGGTACCTTTGCAGTCATGCACCTGTTCGGCTTCTCGCTCAACGCCTTGTCACTCTTCGGCCTGGTGCTGGCCATCGGTATCGTGGTGGACGACGCCATCGTCGTGGTGGAAAACGTCGAGCGTAATATCGGGCTGGGCCTGAAACCGCTGGAAGCCACGCAAAAGGCCATGAGCGAAGTGACCGGGCCGATCATCGCCACGGCACTGGTGCTCTGCGCGGTGTTCGTGCCAGCGGCTTTCATCTCTGGCCTTACCGGGCAGTTCTACAAGCAGTTCGCCCTGACCATTGCCATTTCCACCGTGATTTCGGCCTTCAACTCGCTGACCCTGTCGCCGGCCCTGGCTGCCGTGCTGCTCAAGGACCACCACGCACCCAAGGACCGTTTCTCGCGCATCCTGGAAAAACTGCTGGGCAGCTGGCTGTTCGCGCCGTTCAACCGCTTCTTCGACCGCGCCTCCAACCGCTATGTCGGCGGTGTGCGCCGGGTCATCCGCTCCAGCGGCATCGCGCTGTTCGTGTACGCCGGCCTGATGGGCCTGACCTACCTGGGCTTCTCGTCCACCCCGACCGGTTTCGTGCCGGCCCAGGACAAGCAGTACCTGGTGGCCTTCGCCCAGCTGCCAGACGCGGCCAGCCTTGACCGCACCGAGGCGGTGATCAAGCGCATGAGCGAAATTGCCCTGAAGCAACCCGGTGTTGCCGACTCGGTAGCCTTCCCGGGCCTGTCGATCAACGGTTTCACCAACAGCCCGAACAGCGGCATCGTGTTCACCCCGCTCAAACCGTTCGATGAGCGCAAAGACCCGAGCCAGTCCGCGGCAGCCATCGCGGCTGCACTGAATGCCCAGTTCGCCGACATTCAAGATGCCTACATCGCCATCTTCCCACCGCCGCCGGTACAGGGCCTGGGCACGATTGGAGGTTTCCGCCTGCAAATCGAAGACCGTGGCAACCTGGGGTACGAAGCGCTGTACAAGGAAACCCAGAACATCATCGCCAAAAGCCACAACGTGCCGGAGCTGGCGGGCCTGTTCACCAGCTACCAGGTCAACGTGCCGCAAGTCGATGCGGCCATCGACCGGGAAAAGGCCAAAACCCACGGCGTGGCGATCACCGACATCTTCGACACCCTGCAGGTTTACCTGGGCTCGCTGTACACCAACGACTTCAACCGCTTTGGCCGCACCTACCAGGTCAACGTTCAGGCCGAGCAGCAGTTCCGCCTCGATGCCGAGCAGATCGGCCAGTTGAAGGTGCGTAACAACCTGGGCGAGATGATCCCGCTGGCGACCTTCCTCAAGGTCAGCGACACCTCCGGGCCGGACCGGGTCATGCACTACAACGGCTTCATCACCGCGGAAATCAACGGCGCAGCAGCCCCAGGCTACAGCTCTGGCCAGGCCGAAGCTGCGATCGAGAAACTGCTGAAAGAGGAACTGCCCAACGGCATGACCTTCGAGTGGACCGACCTGACCTACCAGCAGATCCTCTCGGGCAATACTGCACTGCTGGTGTTCCCGCTGTGCGTACTGCTGGCGTTCCTGGTACTGGCTGCCCAGTACGAAAGCTGGAGCCTGCCACTGGCGGTGATCCTGATCGTGCCGATGACCCTGCTGTCGGCTATTACCGGTGTGATCGTGTCGGGTGGCGACAACAACATCTTCACCCAGATCGGTTTGATCGTACTGGTGGGCCTGGCGTGCAAGAACGCGATCCTGATCGTCGAGTTCGCCAAGGATGAACAGGCCAAAGGCCTCGACCCGCTGGCTGCGGTGCTGGAAGCCTGCCGCCTGCGTCTGCGGCCGATCCTGATGACCTCGATCGCCTTCATCATGGGTGTGGTGCCACTGGTGTTCAGCTCCGGTGCAGGTTCCGAAATGCGCCATGCCATGGGTGTGGCAGTGTTCTCGGGGATGATCGGCGTGACCGTGTTCGGCCTGTTCCTGACCCCGGTGTTCTTCTTCCTGATTCGCCGTTTCGTCGAGCGTCGCCAGGCCCGCAAGGCCGAACACGTTCAAGTGCTGGAGAACCATGCATGAACCTGCTCAAACCCCTGACCCCAAGCCTGCTGGCACTGGCCCTCGCGGCCTGTGCGGTAGGCCCGGACTACCAGGCCCCGGCCACCGAACCTGCGCAGCTGAACAGCGACGTACAGGCCAAGGCCTACGACCGTAGCCGCTTCGAAAGCCTGTGGTGGAAGCAGTTCGATGACCCGGTGCTGAACCAGCTGGTGCAGGCCTCGCTCGACGGCAACCGTGATTTGCGCGTGGCCTTCGCCCGTTTGAAATCGGCCCGCTCGATCCGTGAAGACGCCGAGAACGATCAGTTCCCGGTGGTCACCAGCCGCGCCAGCAGCGACATTGGCAAGGGCCAGATCCCCGGCCAGACCACGCAGCGGGTGAACAGCGAGCGCTATGACCTGGGCCTGGACATGGCCTGGGAGCTTGACCTGTTCGGCCGCATCCAGCGCCAGATCGAGGCCAGCGAAGCCCAGGAAGCGGCAGCCGCCGCCGACTTGCAGCAGTTGCAGGTCAGCCTGATCGCCGAGCTGGTTGATGCCTACGGGCAGCTACGCGGCGCCCAGTTGCGCGAGAAGATCGCCCTGGCCAACCTCAAGACCCAGCAGGAATCGCGGACCATTACCGAAACCCTGCGCGATGCCGGTGTGGGCAACGACCTGGACGTGGTGCGTGCCGATGCACGTCTGGCCGGGGTCGAGGCCACTGTGCCGCAACTGCAAGCTGAACAGGCGCGGGCGCGTCATCGCATTGCCACCCTGCTCGGCCAGCGCCCAGAGGCACTCAGCGTAGACCTGTCGCCCAAGGCCCTGCCGGCCATCGCCAAGGCGTTGCCGGTAGGCGATCCGGGCGAACTGCTGCGCCGCCGCCCGGATATCCGCAGCGCTGAACGCCAACTGGCGGCCGCCACCGCCAACGTAGGCGTGGCCACGGCAGACCTGTTCCCCCGCGTCAGCCTCAGCGGCTTCCTGGGCTTTACCGCCGCGCGTGGCTCGCAGATAGGCTCCTCGGCCGCCAATGCCTGGGCACTGGGCCCAAGCATTACCTGGGCGGCCTTCGACCTGGGCAGCGTGCGGGCCCGCCTGCGCGGCGCCAAGGCCGATGCCGAAGGGGCACTGGCCAATTACGAGCAGCAGGTATTGCTGGCCCTGGAAGAGTCGGCCAATGCCTTCAGCGACTACGACAAGACCCAGCAGCGGCTGCTGTCGCTGATGCGTCAGAGCGATGCCAGCCGCAAGGCGGCAGAGTTGGCCTCGATCCGCTATCGCGAAGGGACGGTCGACTACCTGGTGCTGCTCGATGCCGAGCGTGAGCGGCTGAGCGCAGAAGATGCGCAGGCCCAGGGCGAAGTCGAGCTGTACCGCGGCATTGTCTCGATCTACAAGGCCCTGGGCGGCGGCTGGCAACCGGAAACCGTGGCCAGCGCACACTGATACACCCCGCTTGAACGACTCCTTTGGTTGGCTCCTCCCCCAACCGTTTGCCCCGCAGGTCTTGGTCCGCGGGGCTTTTTTATGGCAAAAGAAAGCGGGGCTGCTGCGCAGCCCCAAACTAAGGTGGCTCGGTTGCATTTACCCCCCAGCTGGCCCAAGCTCTGCCCTTCCCGCCGCCACGGACCGTCCGATGCCCAGACGCAACCGCTACCTGATCGCCCTGCTGTTGTTGATCCTGGTATCGGCCCTGTTCGGCTACCTGTGGCGCGACACCCCGCCAGCCGCACCGACCCTGCCGGCACACAGCTACGCCAAGGCACTGCGCCAGGCCCACGATGGCCAGCCCGGTGCGGCACGGGTGCTGTACCAGCAATTGCAACGTAACGACTTGCCCGCCATCCGGCGTGCGGCACTGTACGCCGAGTTGCCCAACTACCCCTCGCCCCAGGCATTGAAGCTCGCCCGCCAGGACCTGGAGCATGCCGACCCACTGGTGCGCCGAGCGGCCATTGCCGGTATCCGCCGCCTGTTACCGGCGGCGCAGCGCAGCCTGGTGCTCGGCCCGCTGCTGGACGATGACGAGCAAAGCGTGCGTTTTGCTGCCGTGGATGCCCTGCTGGGCCTCGACCCCGACGCCATTGGCCTGTACTTCGGCCCGCTGCAAGCAGCCCTCGAGCAATACCAGCAAGCGCTGGAGCAACAGCCCGAGGATGCCGATGCCCAAGTGCACCTGGCGCGCCTTTATCTGCACGAAAACGACTACACCCAGGCCGCCACAGCCCTGCAACGAGCGCTGGCGGTCGCCCCCGGCAACCTTGACGCCTTGGCCACTCAGGTACGCCTGCTCGAGCGCCAGGGGCATCACGATGCCTCCCGCCAGGTGCTGGGCCAAGCCTTGGCGCTAAGCCCCGACTCGTCCTTTCTGCAGTACGAGCTAGGGCTTTGGCTGAACCGCCACGAACAGCGCGAATATGCCTTGCTGGCCCTGTCCCGCGCCGTCGAGCTGGAGCCGGACAACGCCGACTACCGCTATACCCTGGCCGTTACCCTGCATGAGCTGGGGCAACTCGACGCCGCACAGAAGCAACTGGAAACCGTGCTCAATCGCCAGCCAGCCAACCGCCGGGCGCGGGTGCTGCTGATTCAGTACTGGAAGGAGTCCGGCCAGTTGCAGAACGTGCAGGTGCTGCTGGCCGAGCTGGAGCGGCAAAACCCTGACGACCCCGTGCTGCAACAGGGCTTGTAGGTAAACGACTGACTTTTGTTGAACCCCGGGCCTGTGCCCAGGGTCCAGTGGATATCAGGTCACCCTACAGGAGAGTCGTGTTGGCCAATTCATTGGCGCTGGACGAACGGGCCTTGATCCTGGCACCCCCGACGCTGGCGGCGGATACCTCGCGGCTACTCGCCTCCGCCGGCATCGATAGCCTGTGCGCGGTCGACCTGGCCAACCTGCAGGCGCGCCTGGCCGAAGGTGCAGGGTTGGCAATCATCGCCGAACAAGCGTTCAGCCAAGGCCCGAGCGCATCGCTGCAGGCCTTCATCGACCAACAACCGAGCTGGTCGGATTTGCCTATCGTACTGGTCACCCAGGGCGCCTGGTCGTCCACCGGCGTTAGCAACCATCCGGTGGGCAACCTGGTATTGCTGGTGGCACCCTTTGAAAACGCCCAGCTGTTGCACATGACCCAGTCCGCCCTGCGCAATCGGCGCAGGCAGTACCTCACACGCGACCAGTTGCACGGCCTGCAGCAACGCCTGGACACCCGAAGTTCGCCGCCAGACGACGAACCGGAACACGGCGAGTTCGCCCGCTACCAGGCACGCAAGATGGAAGCCATCGGCCAACTGGCCGGGGGCGTTGCCCACGATTTCAACAACCTGCTCACCAGCATTGGCGGCAGCTTTGAACTGATCGACCGACGCCTGCGACAGGGGCGCAGCGACGGGCTGGACGGGGTGCTGCGCATGGGTCACGAGGCTGTATCACGCGCCGCGCGTCTGACCCATCGACTGCTGGCCTTTTCTTCCCGGCAGTCGCTGCACAGCCAACGCATAGACCTGCATGCCCTGCTACAGGCAGAGCGCCTTAAAGCCCGCCTGACTCCCTCAGTATCCCTGCAAGTACACATGACCAAAGGCCTTTGGGCCGTGGAGGCTGATGACCAGCAGCTGCACGAAGCCCTGGACAACCTGACGCTCAATGCCTGCGAGGCCATGCCCAGCGGCGGCCTGTTGCGCATCGAAGCAAGCAACCTGCACGTCACCTCTGGCCAGTTCGCCAGCGGCGCCCTGGCCAATGGCGATTACGTGCGGCTGCGCATCATCGACGACGGCCAAGGCATGGCGCAAAGCACACTGGAACATGCCTTTGAACCGTTCTTCAGTACCAAGGCAATCGGCCAAGGCATCGGCCTTGGCCTATCGATGGTGTACGGGTTCAGCAAGCAGTCTCATGGGCATGTGACCCTGCATAGCCAGATCGGCCAAGGTACTCAGGTAGACCTTTACCTGCCGCGTCATACCGGCCCGGCCAGACAATCGCGTCAGCCGGCACAACCTGTGCACCCTGACGGCGGCCGACATGTACTGGTCGTCGAGGACGACCCACATGTGCGCCAGTTGCTGTGCCAAACGCTGCGCGATGAGGGGCTCACCTGCCACAGCGCCGCCAACGCCAACGAGGGACTGAAGGTGCTGCGCTCGGCACAAACGGTAAATTTACTGATCAGCGATGTCGGCTTACCCGGCATGAACGGCCGGCAACTGGCCGAGATTGCCCGCAGCCTGCACCCACACTTGCCGGTGCTGTTCATCACCGGGTACGCGGAAACGGCCATGGCCCGCGAGGGTTTCCTGGGGGCGGGCATGCATTTGATCTGCAAGCCGTTCGAACTGAAGCAACTGCAGGCTCAAGTGTCGCAAATTCTTGGCAAGCCGTGATGCGCACTACGCATCAAGCATGCACAGTGCCTTGTCAGCAAGCTCTGCCAACAGGAACGGCTTGTTCATCAACGCGGTGCCCGGTTGATCGAGCAATTGCGCTTCGATGGGCTGGTCCGCATAACCGGTAATGAACAGGATTTTCTGTTGCGCAATCTGCATGCGCATGGCCCTGGCCACTTGCCGGCCACTGAAACCGCCAGGCAAGCCGATATCGGTGATCACCAGGTCGAAGGGGCCAGCATGGCGGAAGCGTTCCAGGGCAGTATTCGCATCGCCTGCTACCGTCACGTCGAAACCACGCTCGGCCAGGTACTCATGCATGACCGCGCGCAAATTCACCTCGTCATCCACCAGCAGCAGGCGTTCGCCCCGGGCCACGCGCTGCGAAGGCGGCGCGGGCTTTGGCTCTTCCGGAACGCGCTCATGGCACCTTGGGAAAAGCATGGAAACCTTGGTGCCCTGCTCCGGGACAGACTCGATCCAGACATACCCGCCCGATTGGCTGACAAAACCATACACCATCGACAACCCCAGCCCGGCCCCACGCCCGACGGGTTTGGTGGTGAAGAACGGTTCAAAGGCCCTGGCGATGTCCGCTGCCGACATGCCATGGCCGTCATCCTCGACATACAAGGCTACGTAGTCGCCAGGTGGCAGGCCCCGCGCATCCGGAAAAGCACTGGTCAACCGCTTGTTGACCGTACGCAACGTGACACTGCCCTGCGTCTGGCACGCTTCCCGGGCGTTGGTGCATAGGTTGATCAAGGCATTTTCAAGCTCACGAACGTCCAGGTTCACCGCCCACGGCACTACATCCAGCTGCCAGTGCAAGCCAACCTCCGCGCCCAACGTCTTCAGCAGCAATGGCTCGCAAAGGCGTAGTTGCCGATTGAAGTCCAGCGGCCGGGTGGCCAAGGGTTGAAGGCGAGAGAGCGCCAGCAGGCGGTGAGTCAGTTCCATGGCGCGTTGCACCGACTCGCGCGCTACTTCCACGTAGGCATCCACCCGCTCCAGGCGTCCCTCCCGCAGGCGCCGTTGCAACAACTCAAGGCTGCCGCCGACCCCGGACAGCAGGTTATTCATTTCGTGGCCCATACCCCCCGCCAACTGGCCGACCACCTGCATACGCTCGCTGTTGCGCATCAGCGCCTTGGACTGCCGTACAGCCTCTTCACGGTCTGCGGTGATGTCCCGGCCAACCGCGGTCAGCAGCCTGCCATCAAACCGCGCGCTCCAGCGAAACCAGTGGTAATGACCATCACGGTGCCGCAGGCGGGTCTCGATCTGTTCCGTGTTGCTGTCTTGCAGCAGCCCGGACACTGCCAGCTGCACGTCGGCGCGATCAGCCGGGTGCACCAGCTCCAGCACCGGCATATCCTGCACCTGCTCTTGGGTCCAGCCCAGAATGCGGTACCAGGCCGGGTTGACGGCATGCAGTTGCAGTTCCGCAGTCACCGTCATCATCGCGTCGCGCGACAGTTGCCACAACTGTTCGCGCTCAGCCACATGGCGCTCGACCTGCTGCTCAAACCCCAGCGCCTGCGCGCGCCAATGGTGGTGCGCCTCGACACTGGCCGTCGTTTCGATCACCGTATGCAGAAAACCCGCCACATTGCCCAGCTCATCATGCAAGGGTGCAAAACCGAACGCGCACCATATCGGCTCCTCGCCTGCGATGCCGGGAACACTCAGGGGGGGATCCTCGACAAAACTCGAGCGCCCCTCCAGCGCCTGGAACACCTGGGATCCCACTGCCGGCCAGACATCGTGCCACAGCCTATCGAACGCTATACCCAAGGCGTCCGGAACTGCCCGCAGCATCCTGTAACCTTCGTTGTGCACCACACAAAGGTCAGCCCCCCAGACCACGGCACAAGGGAACGGTGACAAATGCATCATGTCGACGGCAATACGCAACGAAGCCGGCCAGCGCGGCAATGGCCCGAGCGAAGTACGCCCCCAGTCGAACCGTGCAATCCGCTGCGCCATCAACTCGACCGGCTGCGAAACAGGCGGCTGCAGCATGACCGGCTGCGAAGGCCCGCGTGGCGTACTGTTTGCGACCAATATCGTGACTCCAGCAATGCTCCGGGTTGGCCACGGTGCTACCTGAACAGACAGGGTCACCCGTGGAATCTGTTCACGTTAGCACAGCACGCACCACGTACCATGGCGCACTTGCAGGGGGCAGCTATGCTGATTAGGTTTTCCCTTGGGCCAGGGAGCACCGGCCTATCCAGGTTGCCGACAGGAGCACGGTCATGAGCAAGAAAATGCTGGTAGTGCTGACCAATACAGCCAAATACCCAACCCTCAAGCGGGCGACCGGGTTGTGGCTGGGAGAGGCCGTGCACTTTGTCGAGAAGGTCGAAAAGGCCGGCTACACGGTCGATTATGTCAGCCCACAGGGCGGCTACGTGCCCATCGACCCGCACAGCCTGCAGATGGCCCCGGAGCTGGACTGGCAATGGTATGACGACAAGCGCTTCATGACGCGCCTGGGCACCACCTTGAGCCCCGGTCAGGTAAAGGCCGACGAATACGGCGTCATCTACTACACCGGTGGGCATGGCGTGATGTACGACTTTGTCGATAACCCGCCACTGCAGGAGCTGGCACGCAAGGTCTACGAAAAAGGCGGCATTGTAGCGGCGGTCTGCCACGGCGTGGTTGGCCTGCTGAACATCAAGCTCAGCGACAACTGCCTGTTGCTCAAAGGCCGTAAAGTAACCGGTTTCTCCAATATCGAGGAAAAAATCGTTGAGCTGGACACCGTGGTGCCTTTCCTGACGGAAAACGAGATGATTGGCCGCGGCGGCGATTACAGCAAGCATGATGATCCGTGGATGCCATACGTGGTCGAGGATGGTCGATTGATCACAGGGCAGAACCCGGCCTCGACCGCCCTGCTCGCCGAGCACGTACTGGCGAAACTCAATGCGAGCTAAAGCCTGACATCAACCTTGTAGTTTTCCTCTGCCGCACACTGCACAAGGACTACAGCCGATCGGCCATTGAATGCATAGGCTCAGGGTTCAGTTGTTCACCCCGAACAGCTTCGGCCCGGAGAGCGATTGCCCTATGTTGAAAATCCTGAACGCAGGATACCGCCTGCGGGAGCTGCTGCTGCTCATCACGGTGGGCCTTGTACCTGTGATTTCCGGTTTGCTGGTGATGATTGTTCAGCTGGAGATGAAGCTTTCGGAAAACGCCGCCATCTCCGTTCAGGAGGCAGTGTTCAGCATTGACCAGGCGCTGAACCGGATGCATGAAGCTGCCCAGCGCGCCCTGCCGCTTGCAGGCAAGCCCTGCGAAAAGGTCAAAGGCATTTTACAGGACCAGGTTGTGAGCCGCTCCGTGCTCAGGTCGCTGACCCTGGTAGATGACAGCGAAGCCTACTGCAGCAGCGCCTCGGACTCACTGGAGTACTTGTCATCTTTCGCGTTGTCCGGCCAACAGGTCGAACTGTCTCATGGGCAACCCGATAGCCGCCCCAAACTGCTGGTCAATTTCTACCTGCAAGGCAAAGGGGTAGGCGTAATCGTGACCGCGTATGCCATTCAGTTGCGCAACGAACTGGATGGTTTCCAGGATGGGCTGACACTGCTACTGGAGTTCGATGACCGCTATATCTGGAGCAATGGCGATAGCCGTGACGCACAACGCCCATCGCAGTCCGAGTTCCTGGCGCATGCCTTCTCGGCCAGGTACGGGTACCGGGTTAAAGGCGGTTATGCGCAGGGATTCACCGCTCAGGAAATCCGCCAGTCCATGCTGCAGATCCTGCCGTCGCTGGTGCTGGTAGGGATCGTGACGGGGTCGATCGTTTATCTGGCCTTGCTCAGGGCACGCGCCCACGGGCGTAAAAGCGCCGCCGCGCGTGCATGACGGCGGCGGCGCCCCGGACGCATCAATCGGTGCTCAGCACACCACGGCGTACCTGGTCACGTTCGATGGATTCGAACAACGCCTTGAAGTTGCCTTCACCAAAGCCATCGTCACCCTTGCGCTGGATGAACTCGAAGAACACCGGACCAAGCAGGGTTTCCGAGAAGATCTGCAGCAGCAGGCGCTTGTCTTCGGGCTGCGAAGCGCCATCGAGCAGGATGCCACGCGCTTGCAGCTGATCCACCGGCTCGCCGTGGCCAGGCAGGCGCTCTTCGAGCATTTCGTAATAGGTTTGCGGTGGCGCCGTCATGAAGCGCATGCCGAAGCCCTTCAGGGCGTCCCAGGTCTTGAGCAGGTCGTCGGTGAGGAAGGCGACGTGCTGGATGCCTTCACCGTTGAACTGCATCAGGAACTCTTCGATCTGCCCGGCACCCTTGGACGACTCTTCGTTGAGCGGGATGCGGATCATGCCATCGGGCGCAGTCATGGCCTTGGACGTCAAGCCGGTGTACTCACCCTTGATATCGAAGTAGCGGATCTCACGGAAGTTGAACAGTTTCTCGTAGAAGCCGGCCCAGTAAGCCATGCGCCCGCGGTAAACGTTATGGGTGAGATGGTCGATGATTTTAAGGCCGGCACCTACCGGATTGCGATCCACGCCTTCGATAAAGTTGAAGTCGATGTCGTAGATCGAACTGCCTTCGTCGAAGCGGTCGATCAGGTACAACGGCGCACCACCAATGCCTTTGATTGCCGGCAGGCGCAACTCCATCGGGCCGGTTTCGATTTCTACCGGCTGGGCACCCAGCTCCAGGGCGCGGGCATAGGCTTCATGGGCATTGCGCACGCGGAACGCCATGCCGCACACCGAAGGGCCGTGTTCAGCCGCGAAGTACGAGGCGATGCTCTTGGGTTCGTTGTTCAGGATCAGGTTGATGCCACCCTGGCGATACAGGTGCACATCCTTGGAGCGGTGGGTAGCCACCTTGGTGAAACCCAGTATCTGGAAGACCGGCTCGAGTACGCCTGGCGTAGGCGAAGCCAGCTCAATGAACTCGAAGCCCATCAGGCCCATTGGATTGTCGAAGATATCAGCCATGTTCGTGTCCTCATCTGCAGCGAAAAATTATTGATTGCGTGGGATGTGGAACAGAAACGGCGGTGAGCACGGGATGCCCCGCACGCTGCGGGCGAGGAAGTCACCTATGATCAGCTTGAACCCATGGTATGTCATATGGACCCATTCTCGGCGGGCTTGATCCTTCGGAGTTGAAGGACCTTATTGTTGTATTCGTAAACGGATTCTACATTGCGTAAAATGGTTTGTCGCGTTTTAGTTGGTCGTGAGCACCGACAAACGGCTATTCTCTCGTTATCTCTCATCGTAGCCAGGTCAGCATGCCCCTTACCGTAAAACGCCGCGCCGCATTCAGCTGGCGTACCCTGTTGCCCTGGGGCGTCGGTGTGCTGCCAGTGGTGTGCGGCCTGGCCGTCATGAACTGGCAGGTCGAGCGCGAGATGCAGGCCAGCAGCCAGGCCACCACCCGCCAGGCGGTGGAGCACGTCGAACGCATCCTCGACAACCTGTCCAGTGCTGCCAATGCATTGCTGCCCCTGGCTGGCAGCCCCTGCGATCAGGCCCAGCTCACGCTGCGTGCCCAGGTTACCCGCAACGCCTTCGTGCGCTCGACCAACCTGTTCAGGCACAACAACCTGTATTGCACCTCGCTGTTCGGCGAGTTCGACGAACCGGTCAACGCCAGTGACTATATCGACGGCAAACTGTGGCTGATGGACGGCAACTCGGTCACCCCGGGGCACGCGCTGCTGGTGTACCGTGCCAGCGAGGGCGACAAAGGGGCAATCACCACGGTGGATGGCGACCACCTGCTAACGGCACTGCGCCTGATCGGCCCTGACGAAGACTTGCAAATCCGTGTGGGCGATGCCTGGATGGGCAAGGACGGTGTCGTGCACAAAGGCGTACCACCTGCCGCCGCCAGCGCCAACGTGCTGCTGGGTTCGACCCGTTACCCCTTCAGCGTGCAGGGTGGCTACAGCACCGGCAAACAGGGCCAACTGTTACGCAGCCACTACCCTGCCCTTATCAGCTTGCTGCTGGTGCTGGGTGCCGTGGCGGCGCTGGTATGCCGCTGGCAGATTCGCCGGGCCACCTCACCCCGCGCCGAGCTGGACCGGGCGCTGCAGGCCGACGAGTTTCTGCCGTATTTCCAGCCTGTGGTGCGCAAGGGCGACTACCGCTGGGCCGGTGCCGAAGTGCTGATGCGCTGGAACCATCCGCGCGAGGGCCTGGTAAGGCCCGACCTGTTCATCCCTTATGCCGAGCACAGCGGGCAGATCGTCGCCATGACCCGGGCGCTGATGATGCATACCGCGCAAAGCCTGGCGCCCTATGCGGGGTTGCTGGAGGACGGTTTCCATATCGGTGTCAACATCACCGCCGATCATTGCCGCGACCTCAGCCTGCTGGACGACTGCCGCACCTTCCTGCAGCACTTTCCGCCGGGCCGGGTGGTGCTGACCCTGGAACTGACCGAGCGCAAACTCATCGAGCCTACCCCGGTGACCCTGGAACTGTTCGAAAAGCTCCACGCCATGGGCGTGATGATTGCCCTCGACGACTTCGGCACCGGCCAGTCGAGCCTCAACTACCTGCGCCAGTTCCAGGTCGACTACCTGAAGATCGACCAGAGCTTTGTCGCCATGATCGGCGGCGATGCGCTGTCTGTGCACATTCTGGAAAGCATCATCGACCTGTCGGCCAAGCTGGGCCTGGGTATCGTGGCCGAAGGTGTGGAAACGAACACCCAGCGCGACTACCTGGCCCACCATGGGGTGGACTTCCAGCAGGGCTACCTGTTTGCCAGGCCCATGCCGGCCGCCCAGTTCCTGGAGGCACTGGCCACACGCCCGGGCGCTGCGCAGTTGCCGCAAGGCGCGGCCCCTGAGATCATGCGCGGCTGATCCACCCGCTCAACTCCCCTATTCGAGGCACTCGTGTCAAAAGGCATCGTTTCATCGGTCATGGCGTCCTGTCTGTTCGCTGTGATGTACTTCTATACCTCGCTGCTCACGCCCCTGGATGGCGAAGAGATCTTTGGCTGGCGCACCCTGCTGACGCTGCCCTGCCTCACCTTGTTCATGCTGGTCTCGAAAGACTGGAAACGCGTGGGCGAGCTGCTGGCCCGGGTAAAGCGCACGCCTGTGCTGTTGCTGGGCATGGTCGGTACCTCGTGGCTGATGGGCGTACAGTTGTGGCTGTTCCTCTGGGCACCCTTGCATGGGCGCAGCCTGGAAGTGTCGATGGGCTATTTCCTGCTGCCACTGGCCATGGTCCTGACCGGGCGGCTGGTGTACGGCGAGCGTCTGTCACGCCTGCAAAAGGTGGCCGTGGCCTGTGCCGCACTGGGCGTGGGCCACGAGCTGTACCAAAACGGCAGTTTTGCCTGGGAAACCCTGTTGGTGACGATCGGCTACCCGATCTATTTCGTGCTGCGCCGACGCTGCCGCACCGACCACCTGGGCGGCCTGTGGTGCGACATGTGCCTGCTGCTACCATGGGCGTTGTACTTCGTTATCCAAGGCCCGCTTTCCAGCGCTGACCTGCTAGCCCACCCTGGGCTGTATGCGTTGATCCCGATCCTTGGGGCGATCAGCGCCTCGGCCCTGATCGCCTACGTGCTGGCCAGCCGGATGCTGCCATTCAGCCTGTTCGGCCTGCTCAGCTACGTCGAGCCCGTACTGCTGGTAGGCGTGGCGTTGCTGTTGGGCGAAACCATCGGCCCGGATCAGTGGCTGACCTACCTGCCGATCTGGGCCGCGGTGCTGGTGCTGGTGCTTGAGGGTTTCAAGCACCTGCTGCGTCAACGTCGCCGTTCGGTGTAAGCCGAACCTGGCGCACCCGCCGCTCTTCCACCGCCTCCACGGTCAGCGTCCAGCCATTCCAGGCCAGGCGGTCACCCACCATCGGCAGGCGGTCGAGCAGGCTCATCACCAGGCCCGCGAGGGTCTGGTAGTCCTCGGTAGCACGGGCACTGAAGCCGGTACGCGCCTGGACCTGGCTCAGGTTCAGTGCACCACTGACCACGAAGCCCTCGCCCTCCTGGACGATGCCGGGGCCTTCAACCTCGCTGGCATCCGGCAGTTCACCGGCAATCGACTCAAGGATGTCGGTCATGGTCAGCAGGCCGGTGAAGTCACCGAACTCGTTGACCACGAAGGCGATGTGGGTCGACTGGCCACGCATCTGCTCCAGGGCGTTGAGAATGCTGAAGCTCTCCAGCAAATTCAGCGGCACACGCGCCATGCCTTCCAGGTCCGGCTGGCTGCCCGACAGCAGCTCCTTGAGCAATTCCTTCTTGTGCACGAAGCCTAGAGGCTCGTCGACACGGCCATTGCGGATCAGCGGCAGGCGCGAGTACGGCGAGTTGGCCAGGGCCTGGGTAATGGCATCGGCGGGTTGCGCCAGGTCGATCATGTCGACCTCGGCACGGGCGGTCATCACCGTACGGATAGGCCGCTCGGCCAGGTTCAGCACGCCACTGATCATCACCCGCTCACGGCGGTCGAACAGCACCTGCTCCTCACCACCCTCGACCAGGTCGGCGATTTCCTCACCCACTTCGTCAGCCTCGACACGGCGGCCACCCAGCAGGCGCAGCACGGCATGGGCAGTGCGTTCACGCAACGGCCGGTGCTGCTGCAAGCTGCGCTTGCGGCGGGCACGGGCCAGCTGGTTGAACAGCTCGATAAGGATCGAGAAGCCGATGGCCGCGTACAGGTAGCCTTTCGGGATATGGAAGCCCAGGCCTTCGGCGGTCAGGCTGAAACCGATCATCATCAGGAAGCCCAGGCACAGCATGATGACTGTGGGGTGGGCGTTGACAAAGCGGGTCAGCGGTTTGCTGGCAACGATCATGATACCGATCGAGAAGATCACGGCGATCATCATCACCGACAGATGCTCGACCATGCCCACAGCGGTAATGACCGCGTCCAGGGAGAACACCGCGTCAAGCACCACGATCTGCGCCACGATCGGCCAGAACGCAGCATGCCGTACCGCGCCACTGGCCTGGGTTACATGGCCCTCAAGGCGTTCATGCAGTTCCATGGTGGCCTTGAACAGCAGGAACACACCACCGAACAGCATGATCAGGTCCCGACCGGAGAAGCTCTTGTCGAACACCTCGAACAGCGGCGCGGTGAGGGTGACCATCCACGAGATACTGGCCAACAGGCCCAGACGCATGATCAATGCCAGGCTCAGGCCAATCACCCGCGCGCGGTCACGCTGATGCGGCGGCAGTTTGTCTGCCAGGATGGCGATGAACACCAGGTTGTCGATACCCAGCACCAGCTCAAGGACGATAAGCGTCAACAGGCCTAGCCAGGCCGTGGGATCGGCTAGCCATTCCATTAGCGGGTACTCACAGGGGAAGCGTCACGAGGACGGGGGAAGGATGGCCAGAAAGGCCGAAAACCGGGGGGCTCCGCGAAGGTGCTCATATAGACCTTGTTAACAAATTGGGAAAATGATCCTACAAGCAGCACTGGTTTCTGTGATAGCGCAAAACTATTACAAAACCTGTATCAGGTGCGGGGCGGCATTTAGGGGGTACTTTTCTTCAATACCCTCGACAGCCAAGGGCTGAAAATCACGGCTCCTTCCAGCCACCGGATCTTTCTCATGAGCCTGTCCCTGTCCATGGCCGCCTTCGCACTGGCGGCGTCGATTTCCCCCGGCCCGGTCAACATCATTGCCCTGAGCAGCGGCGCCAACCATGGCTTACGCGCCAGCCTGGCACATGTGGCCGGCGCCACGCTGGGCTTCTGCCTGTTGCTGGTGCTGGTCGGGCTGGGCCTGCATCAACTGTTGCTGCGCTGGCCGCTACTGGGCCTGCTGTTGCACTGGGGCGGGGTAGCGTTTCTGCTGTACATGGCGTGGAAACTGGCCCGCGACAACGGCCGGCTGACCGGCACACACTCGACAACAGCGCCTTCAGCCTGGCACGGCGCGGCGATGCAATGGTTAAACCCCAAGGCTTGGCTGGCGGCAGTGGCCGGGGTCGGCGCTTACACGGGGGGTGAACAGCACCTGCTGTGGCTCTTTGCCTGGATTTATGGCCCGATCTGTTTTGTTTCGGTTGCGTGTTGGGCATGGGCCGGGAGCATGATTCGCCAGTATCTGGGCAACCCACGGCACGTGCGCTTGCTCAATCGAGGGTTGGCGGTGTTGCTGGTGGGCAGCGCTGTCTACCTGGTTATCTGACGCCAGTGGCATTGCGGTAATGCCCCGGCGTTGCCGCCAGATGCTGCTTGAAGGCCCGCTGCAGGTGCGCCTGGTCGGCAAACCCGGCCTCCTGAGCCACCTCGGCAATTGCCCGCCCCTGGCGCAACTGCGCCCGGGCCAACTGTACGCGCTGATCGAGCAGGTAGCCATGCGGCGTCAGCCCGAAGCGCTGGCCAAATGCACGAATCAGGTAGGAGCGTGACAGGCCGCAGGCGGTGCAGATGTCCTCCAGGCTCAGCGGATCGCTACGATGGGCACGTATGAAGGCTGCCGCCGCGTCCAGCCGCGGGTTGCCTGCTTCACCCGTGCCAGTCTCACCCGAGAGAAAACCCGGCAATGCGCAAAACAGGGTCGCCAGGCGCGCCTCCCTGTCAGGCACGCTGGCGTCGAACAGGTCGGCAAAGGCCTGCATCAAACGTTGGTACAACGCAGGCGAGCTACTCCAGGTTTGCGTCGGCAAGGTGAAACCCAGCGCCTGTAACCAGGGCACGTCGACGAACAGCATCAGGTAGGACCAAGGCTCGCCATCGATGGGGTTGCACGTATGCACCACGCCCGGGTTCATCAGCACCGTGGTGCCGGCCCCCACCTCAATGCGCAGGCCCCCGTTCAGGTAAGTGCTGCGCCCACCGGTGATCACACCGATGGAAAAGCTCTCGTGGGAATGTGCGGCATAACACACCTGCCGCCCGTCCCCTACCCGCCGGGCTTCGACAAAGGGCAACGCAGGGTCACGCCAGAACCGTGATACCTCGATCATCCCCTCGCCCACACGTTGCTCAGATGCCCCGATACTACACGGTTATCGCGCAAACAGATCGAGCGTGCGTTCCACTTCACCGATATCGATCCTGAAACCATCGCCCTCCGGTATCCCCACCACAAAGCCGAACTGCTGGTGGTCGCGGTCCGTCAGGTATTTGTAGTAGCTGACAAACCGGTTGGGCGGCTGCAAGGTCAGCAGGCTACCGCCAGGCTGCAACACATTCACGCCATGCACCAGCTGGCTACCCTCCACGCCAATGACCACTTTTGCCCCGGCACAGGCTGCAACAATACTCGGGACATCAGACTTCAGCGGGTTGACCACGCGAAAACCACGGGTAACCCGCAGATGCTCGGCAAGCTCCAGCTCATTGCGCAGCAGGCGCAGGTCGCCGTCGCCGCCCCTCAGCAGGAACACGCCTGGGTGTGGGGCGTGCGGCACATGCGACAGCAGCTTGTCCCCCATGGCCCGGTAGCGGGCGTGACGGCTACGGTTGTTGCTCTGGTCGTCGAACAGCACCAGCTCACGGAAAAACGCACTGCGCAGGCGCAGCGGCTTCATGTCCAGCCAGTCTTCATAGGCAGGGGCCTGGGTAAACAACGGATATTTGGCCGAGGGGGCGGTGGTCACGGGGATGCCTTCGTTACAGGCCAGCGCATAGGTCGGGCAATCTTCCATCAGCCAGGTGCCGAACCAGGAATTGCCGTTTTGCGTGCAATAAATGGCTGCACGGTCAATTTCGTTGTCCACGATGATGGCCGGAAAGGTGCTGGGTTTCAGTGACAGCCAATGGCTGGCCTTGCCCTTGTACAACGCACCATCGACCAACCACACATTCTTGATCAGGTAGCCCCGGGTTGGCCCTTGCAGCGTACTGATGCCGCCCTCCATGGTGCGCGCAGGGTGTACGTAGGGGTAAAAACGCTTGCCCTCCCAGCCCGTCACCCGCTCCAGCTGGCCGGGCAGGTAGATGGCCGGTGGCGACACCGTGGTCTCGCCCGGCGCAATGTCCCAGCTCCTGGTAGCCACACTCTTGAGGTCAATGGCCGTGTTCTTGCCCAGGCGTTTGCGCGCCATGTAGCGGTAGGCCGCCAGTGTCCAGGTGTGCTGCTTGGCTGCGGGCGATGGACTGAACTGCGAGATGTCGCTTCCCATGAAGCGTCCTCCCTTGGTAACGAAATCAGAAACCGGGCGCAGCGCGCCCTCTCTACGCATCCCTGGCTAACACTCAGTTGGACATCACCCTTTCCATCGCGGGAGGGGATTGCAGGTTGGCATACCGGCTGCGCAATGCTTCCACAAACGGTTCGCCCGCACCGTTGCCGCCATACAGGTAAATCTTGTGCAGCCCGCCAAACACCATTTCGTGGTAGCGGCTGGCAAATTCTTCTTCACTCGGCCCCTCGGGCAACCCCAGGTGCAACGTGAGCTTGTCGCCTTCGACCGCGAACATCGGCGTGTCCCACAAAAACTTCGCCGTGCCGGCCTTGGGCAAGCGAACGAACAGGTAGGCATGGTTGCCCAACGAGTCGATATCGCCGCCACGCCGGCGCTTCCACTTCAACAGCCCGTCATCTGGCCGCGCCAGGCACAGGCCAATGTCGTAATAATCGAAGCCCTGTTCCAGCGCCCACTCAAGGGCCATGAACGTGGTAATGGAGTTCACTTCACGCAATTTTTTGGCATCGGAAAACACCGCTTCGCAATAACCAAAGCGCAAGGTGCTCCAGTAGCGCTTGCCGCCGCGCACCACTTCACATCCCAAATGGCAGCCGATTACCTCATCGCCCAAGGTAATCAGGTCGAGCCGGCCAACGCTCTTGGCAATCCGGAACACTTCGTCGGTGGGGAACTGTGCCGCATGAATGCCTTGCCTGGCCGTGGCATAGGGGCGAAGCAGGTCCCGGTCAGCCATGGCGATCTCGTCGTCCGAGAGGGTTTGGCGCATCTGGTAAAGCGGGCGGTTCTTGCGGATGCTGCGGCGCAGTTCGCTGTCGTACCGGGCCGTGATGTCTTCCAGCGGGCGCCCCAGCGGCACCACGGCACTCAGGTAATGCGGCACCGACAACGCGCCTGAGGTGGGCATTTCGCTGATCACCACAACATGGTTGGCCGCCGCAGTCGCGCTTGCACCCTCCACGATCGACGCACTGCCCTGGCCCTTTCCGCCAATCAGCAGTTTGGCCATTTCCCGTTGCTGCTTGCGCCCTATGTAGAGGATTTCGTACGGGCTTTCCTGCTGCATCCGGAACCTGGCAACTTCCCAACGCCAGAAACAGGCACGCGCCAACACTTCACGCACCTTGCTGGCCAGCAGCCTCATTTCGTAGCGCATGGAGGGCGACAGGAATTTTCGCGCCACAGCCGTCAAGGTCTCTTTCATTTCTTCTTCGACGTCCTTTGAAGTGCTCTATGGTCTATCGGAAAAAGAGAAAAAATCAGCAAAAATACCTAACGTCTTGATTTTTATAGTATGAACTTAAACTTCTTTATCACATTCAGTAACAATTTAAGATGCCTGCAAACGCTTTGGCAAGCGGCTCCCCGCTAACTTTAGATCAAGTTTCATGGCGTCAAAATTCCTGCATGAAGTCCATACCCGACAAGCACTTTGCTATAACCGTGCCCGGTGCGCGCCGATGCAATTATCACTTCGCTATCAATTGATAACCCTTGATGCCGTCTTTGCATAACAGCCCTTGAATCCGAAGGCGGCCTGTCGACAAGCACGAGGGGCCATGTTGAGCCAGACTGGTGTTTTTTCGGCAGCCGGTGCATGCTCGTAGCTGAAGCGATTCACCCGGCTTGAAACCCGCCCCGCCAAGTGAGGTGCAGTACCCATGGACCGTCTGCTCGATTCACTCTTCCCCAACGCCGATAGCATTCCGCAAATCTGGCGCCTGGAAGCCCCCCTGGAACAACGTGATTACCTGGTGAACGGCGAGCTCAGGCGCTGGGACGGCCCCCTGGCCACGGTACGCAGCCCGGTCTGGCTCAAGGAAGGCGGCGAAGAACGCCAAGTGGTGCTGGGCAGCGCCCCACTGCTTGATGCCGACACCGCCCTTACCGCGCTCGACGCCGCCGTTCAGGCCTACGACAAAGGCCGCGGTGCCTGGCCGAACATGCGTGTGGCCGAGCGTATCCAGCACGTCGAAACCTTCCTGGCACGCATGCGCGAGCAGCGCCAGGCCGTGGTCAAGTTGCTGATGTGGGAGATCGGCAAAAACCTCAAGGACTCTGAAAAGGAATTCGACCGCACCTGCGACTACATCGTCGACACCATCAACGCCCTCAAGGACCTCGACCGCCGCTCCAGCCGCTTCGAGCTTGAACAAGGCACGCTGGGCCAGATCCGCCGGGCGCCGCTGGGTGTCGCCCTGTGCATGGGGCCCTACAACTACCCGCTCAACGAAACCTTCACCACGCTGATCCCCGCGCTGATCATGGGCAATACCGTGGTATTCAAGCCCGCCAAGTTCGGTGTGCTGTTGATCCGCCCACTGCTCGAAGCCTTCCGTGACAGCTTCCCGCCCGGGGTGATCAACGTCATCTATGGTCGAGGCCGGGAAACCGTGAGCGCGCTGATGGCCAGCGGCAACGTCGATGTGTTCGCCTTCATCGGTACACACAAGGCCGCCAGCGACCTGAAAAAGCTGCACCCACGCCCTCACCGCCTGCGCGCCGCGCTGGGGCTGGATGCCAAGAACCCGGGTATCGTGCTGCCCCAGGTCGACCTCGACAACGCCGTAGAAGAAGCGGTCACCGGTGCGCTGTCGTTCAACGGCCAGCGCTGCACGGCACTGAAGATCCTGTTTGTCCACGAGGATGTGGTCGACGCCTTCCTCGACAAGTTCCAGCGCAAACTGGCCGCGCTCAAACCCGGCATGCCGTGGGAGCCCGGTGTAGCACTGACACCGCTGCCCGAGCCTGGCAAGGTCGACTACCTCGACGGCCTGGTCGCCGATGCCACTGCCAAGGGCGCACGCGTGCTCAACGAAGGTGGCGGGCAGAGCCGCGGCTCATTCTTCTACCCGGCCTTGCTGTACCCGGTTAACCACGAAATGCGCGTGTACCACGAAGAGCAATTCGGCCCCCTGGTGCCCGTAGTGCCCTATCGCGACCTGCAAACCGTGATCGACTACGTACTGGACTCCGATTACGGCCAGCAACTGAGCCTGTTCGGCAACGACCCGGCTACCATCGGCAGCCTGGTCGACACCTTCGCCAACCAGGTCGGGCGCATCAACATCAATGCGCAGTGCCAACGTGGCCCGGACACCTACCCGTTCAACGGCCGCAAGAACAGCGCCGAAGGCACCCTGTCGGTGCATGATGCCTTGCGTGTGTTCTCCATCCGCACCCTGGTCGCCACCCGCTTCCAGGAGGCCAACAAGGAGCTGATCAGCGAAATCATCCGCAACCGCCAGTCGAGCTTCCTGACCACCGACTACATCTTCTGACGGCCGCGCTTATAGGAAATCGATCTAGCGCCATTGTCGATTTTCCCTCTGTGCAAACGACTCTAAGCAACAGGGCGCCCTCCGGCGCCCACTGCGAAGGAGAGTCGAACATGGCAGCCAAACCCATCCCCGAAGGCCAGCACAGCCTTACCCCGTACCTGGCCATCAACGATGCCGCCAAGGCCATCGAGTTCTACAAGCAGGCCTTTGGTGCCGTCGAAATGTTCCGCCTCGATGCGCCAGGTGGCCGTGTGGGCCATGCCGAGCTGAAAATCGGTGATTCGTCGCTGATGCTGGGCGACCCCTGCGACATGGAGGGCGGCCTTACCGCCAGCCAGAAACTCAGCGGCGCAAGCGTGGGCCTGCACCTGTATGTCGAAGACTGCGACAAGGTCTACGCCCAAGCATTGGCGGCCGGCGGCACCCAGTTGCATCCGTTGACCGACCAGTTCTACGGCGACCGCAGCGGCACCCTGAAAGACCCGTTCGGCAACATCTGGTTCGTCTCCACCCACAAGGAGGACCTCACTCCGGACGAAATTCGTGCCCGTGCCGCGAAGATGTTTGGCGGCAACTGAGCGGCAAGTTGAAAGCGGCGCGACTTTGCTTGAAGCTTGGGGCTCGTAGCTTGGAGCTGCTTCATGCGAATCATCGACAAATCCGCCGCCCAGGTGCGCAGCCTGACCCCCGCCGAAGAAGAGTTGCTGGTCGGGTTTGCCACCGGCAGCCTTGGCGGCCCGCGCCTGTTGCAGGCCAACCAGCTGCTGATGAAAGTGCGCAATGCAAACCAGTGGCTGGCCTGTGACTGCCGCAACGACGCCTTGCCGGTGCTCAATGTCACCCTTAACGGCAGTACCGGCACCCTGTTTCTCAAGAACAACCCGGGCACGGCAGAACACGCGCCCGGCTGCCCGTTCACCAAGGACGAGCGGGAGGCAGCCGAGCGTGAAAACGACCCTGCCCCACCTGCGGCCTGGCTGCCACCCGACACGCCGCTGCGCCTGATCGGCGACTTCCGCAGCGCCACCAGCACTGCCAGCGGCGAAGGCAACGACCGCCGGGAACAACAGCGCCTGCTGTCGCTGCTGCTGACCTGGATCGAAACCAGCGGCCTCAACCTGTATGCCACCCACCTGAAAAAGGACCTGACCACCCAGTTTGCCGAACTGCGCAGCGTGGCCAGCCGCTACCCGCTGCTGGAGCGGGTGCCCGCCAGCAATTACCTGGAAACCCGCCTGGACATGAAGCACATGATGATGCTCAAGTCCCGCCTGCGCGAAGCTTCGGTGTTCGGCAACCACCGCCGCCACGGCTTGCTGCTGGACTGTGTCGACCAGATCAAAGGGCGCAAGCTGTTCAACAACCGTAATGAAGACGGCTTCGACTTCCAGGGGCATCACCTATATTGGGGCGGTAGCCGTACCACCGGGCCGCTACTGGCGCTGATGATCTACTCACCGACCAGCGCCGGCAGCCATTTCTATGAGCTGATCCATGTGGCCAGCGTACCGGTACTGTCCCGCGCCCACCTGTTCCCGGTGTACCGCGACGAAGAGCGCGAGCCGCTCAAGGCGCTGGTGTCGTTGATTGACTGGATGGCCAGCAAAGGTGTGAAAGTGCAAATGCGCCGGCCGGTGATCGGCGGGCAGGTCATGGATGAACTGGTGCTGACCTCCGACCAGGACCGGGTGTTGTCCGTGTCGTTGCTGGAACAGCCGATCGGGCCTGAGCCGGATGCCGAGAATTTCAAGCGTTATGCCGACTTCAAGAGCCTGGAAACCTTCCGCAAGTTCGTTGCCGGTTTCTTCATGCGCGAGCGCTGAAATCCCAGGGCCGCTTCGCGGCCCATCGCCGGCAAGCCAGCTCCCACAGGGACCGCGCAATGCTGAATAGCTGCGCAGTACTTGTGAGACCTGGCTTGCTGGCGATGAAGCCAGTACAGGCAGCCTCAAGGTCACCCTAGGAACAGCTTGTAAGCCGGGTTATCCGTCTCATCCCAATACCGATACCCCATCTCATCCAGCGCCAACGGCAACCCCGCTACCTCGTCCCCCGGCACCTCCAGCGCCGCGAAAACCCGGGCCTCTGCCGCGCCATGGTTGCGGTAATGGAACAGGCTGATGTTCCAGCGCTTGCCCAGCCGCTCCAGAAAGCCCAACAACGCCCCAGGCCGCTCGGGGAACTCGAAGCGCATGACCCGCTCATCCGCACCCGGTGCAGCATGGCCACCCACGGTATGGCGCACATGCAGCTTGGCCAGCTCGTTTTCGGTCAGGTCCAGCACGCTGTACCCCTGCTCGCGCAGGTTGGCCAGCAACTGCTCACGCGGGTCGTGAACAGGGTGGGTCTGCACCCCGACAAACAAACGCGCCTCTTTGCCGGGGTAGTAGCGATAGTTGAACTCGGTGATCTGCCGCTTGCCCAGCGCCTGGCAAAACGCGCGGAAGCTGCCCGGCTGTTCCGGAATGGTCACAGCGATGATCGCCTCGCGCTGTTCCCCCAGCTCGGCCCGCTCGGCCACATGGCGCAGGCGGTCGAAGTTGACGTTCGCCCCGGAATCGATGGCAACCAGGGTTTGCCCTTGCACGCCATCGCGTGCAACGTATTTCTTGATCCCCGCCACGGCCAGCGCCCCGGACGGCTCGGTGATCGAACGGGTATCGTCGTAGATGTCCTTGATCGCCGCACACAGCTCATCGCTGCTCACGGTCACCACCTCGTCGACAAAATGCCGGCACAGCTCGAAACAATGGGCGCCGATCTGCGCCACCGCTACACCATCGGCAAACGTGCCGACCTGCGGCAGGATCACCCGCTCACCAGCAGCCATGGCAGCCTGCAGGCAGTTGGAGTCTTCCGGCTCCACGCCGATCACCTTCACCTCCGGGCGCAGGTACTTCACATAGGCAGCAATGCCGGCGATCAAACCGCCACCACCGACCGGTACGAAGATGGCATCCAGCGCACCCGGGCGCTGGCGCAGGATTTCCATGGCCACCGTGCCCTGCCCGGCGATCACGTCCGGGTCATCGAACGGCGGCACAAAGGTAGCGCCTTCGCTGTCGGCCAGTTTCAACGCGTGTGCCAGGGCGTGCGGGAAGCTTTCACCGTGCAGCACCACATGGCCGCCACGCGAACGCACCCCTTCCACCTTCAGCGATGGCGTGGTGGTGGGCATGACGATGGTAGCCTTCATGCCCAGATGCGAGGCTGCCAGGGCGACGCCTTGGGCATGGTTGCCGGCCGAAGCGGTAATGACCCCGCGCTCACGCTGCACACGGGTCAGGCGCGACAGCCGGGTGTAGGCACCACGGATCTTGAACGAGAAGGTCGGCTGCAGGTCTTCGCGCTTGAGCAATACCTGGTTACCCAGGCTGGCAGACAAGGCAGGCGCAGCTTGCAGGGGCGTTTCGATGGCCAGGTCGTACACCGGGGCGGCAAGAATGCGCCGCACCTGCTCCGACAGCAGTTGCTGGGGGGTGACGGCAGTACGCGGGACGCTGAAGCTGGTCATCGATGACTCCTTGGCTTTTTCAGTTTGCCCAGGAGTCAGAGAGAAGAAACCCGCCTCCAGGGCGGGTTCGGTGCACGTACGCGCTAGCCCGCCAAGCTGATAATGGCGGTAATAATAATGGCGTTCACGTGCGGGAATGTATTCATGGGGTAGGAACTTAGCCGGTAGCGCGGCACAAAGTCAACACTTGGCTTGCTGCGCCGAAAGCGGCACATCGAACACCTTGTCGAACCCCCACTGGAAGACAAAAGCGTAAACGAAGAAGAACACGAACAACGCCAGGTTGGTCAGCAGCGCCGCCCACAGGCTGACGTCCAGCCAGTACGCCACCAGCGGCAGCAAAATCACCACCAGCCCCCCCTCGAAACCCAGCGCATGCAGCAAGCGCCGCATGAAAGTGCGCTCCCGCTGGTGCTGGCGCGCCTCCCAACGTTCGAACACCCAGTTGTAGCCCATGTTCCAGCTCATCGCGATGCCCGACATCAGCACCGACAGCACGGTCGACTGCGCCATGCCGGCACCGAACGCCAGCTCCAGCGCAGGCGCCACGCAGGCCACAGCGATGGCTTCGTAAAGAATGGCCTGGACGATCTTGCGCGCCTTGCCTTGCATGTTCAGCTCCCTGGGTAAACGACCTGTAAAACTACAAGATGTGGCCCACAAGAAAAAGCCCGAAATTTGGACAACCTCGCATTCGGCTGCTTGTATCTATCCCGTACAAACGGCGACATGTCGTACAACTTCGTCGAGGGAACCGAGCGAGGATACAGACGATGGCCTACTCCACCCTGCCGGTGACTGCCGCATGAGCCTGGCATTCATCGATTTTCTCACCTATGTGCTGTTCGGCCTGAAGATCCTGGCGATCACCCTCGCCTCGTTGATGTTCCTGCTGGGCCTGGACGACCTGTTCATCGACCTGTGCTACTGGGGGCGAAAGCTCATCCGGCGTTTTCGCATCTACGACAAGTTCGAGAAGGCCGACGAGAAACGCCTGTACGAAGTCCCGGAAAAACCTTTGGCCATCATGGTCCCGGCCTGGAACGAAGTGGGCGTGGTCGGTGAAATGGCGCGCCTGGCGGCCTCCACCATCGACTACGAGAACTACCAGATCTTTGTCGGCACCTACCCGAACGACCCGCAAACCCAGGCCGATGTCGACGCGGTGTGCCTGCACTACCCCAACGTGCACAAGGTGGTGTGCGCCCGCCCCGGCCCCACCAGCAAGGCCGACTGCCTGAACAACATCATCGACGCGCTGCTGCGCTTTCAGCAGGACGCCGGTATCGAGTTCGCCGGTTTTATCCTGCACGACGCCGAAGACGTGATTTCGCCCATGGAACTGCGCCTGTTCAATTACCTGCTGCCGAACAAGGACATGATCCAGATCCCGGTGTACCCCTACGCACCCGAATGGAAGGGCTTTACCGCCGGCCACTATGTCGACGAGTTCGCCGAAAACCACGGCAAGGACGTTATCGTTCGCGAAGCACTCACCGGCCAGGTGCCCAGTGCCGGGGTCGGCACCTGTTTCAGCCGTCGCGCCATCAGTGCGCTGCTGGAGGACGGCGACGGTATCGCCTTCGACGTGCAGAGCCTGACCGAAGACTACGACATTGGTTTTCGCCTGAAGCAAAAAGGCATGAAGTGCATTTTCGCCCGCTACTCCATCAGCGACCCGGCGCTGACCCTGAAGCAAGAGTGGCGCCCGGGCATGAGCCGTGAGTTTTCCCAGGTAATCTGCGTACGCGAGCACTTCCCGCGCGACTGGCAGCATGCCATTCGGCAAAAGTCGCGGTGGATCGTCGGCATCGTGTTCCAGGGCACCAGCAACCTGGGCTGGAGCCGCAAGGGCGCGCTCAACTACTTCCTCTGGCGCGACCGCCGCGGGCTGTTCGCCTACCTGCTGAGTTTTCTGGTCAACCTGTTGCTGCTGGTGTTGCTGGCCATGTGGCTGGTCACGGTGATTGCGCCGGATTCGTGGCGCTTCATGTCGATCCTTAGCGACAGCTGGCTGCTCTCGACCCTGCTGTGGCTCAACGGCCTGATGCTGTTCAACCGCCTGTTCCAGCGCGGCTGGTTCGTTACCCGCTTCTACGGCATTGGCGAAGGCCTGCTGTCGGCACCGCGCATGATGTGGAGCAACTTCGTCAACTTCTTCGCCAACCTGCGTGCCCTGCGCCAGGTCATGGAGATGGGCGACTCGCGGCGCGTGGCCTGGGACAAGACCACACACGAGTTCCCCGCCATCGCCGCCCCTGCCCGCACGCCATTGGGCCAGCGACTGGTGGCCAAAGGGTTGATCAGCGACGAACAGCTGCATCAGGCAATCAACAGCCCTGTACGCCGGCGCCTGGGCCGCGAACTGCTGCTGCGTGGCTGGGTAAACAGCGAACAGTTGGTGGCCACCCTGGCCGAGCAGCTAGACATACCATGGGCCCCGCTGAACCCGTTCAAGCTCGAACCGCAACTGATCGCCAAACTGCCGCGTAAACTGGCGACGCACTACGGCGTGCTGCCGGTGGCCGAGGACGGCGACACGCTGATCCTGGCCAGCGAAAGCCCGGTCAGCCAGGTGTCACTGGGGGTAATCAGCCGCCACCTCAAACGCCCGGTACGCGTGCGCCTGGCACCACAAGGCCGGGTAACCCTGGGCCTGCGCTACCACTACCCAAGCCCCTGGCAGAAGCCGGAAACCCGCGACATGCTGGCCACGCTCGCACGCCATCAGGACGACGAGGCGCTGCTGGAACGGGTCAGCCACCACCAGGTCATGCTCGGTACCCTGCTGCAGGTGCGCGGTATGGTGCCCGTCACCTTGTTCAACCAGGCACTGATCGACTTCGACCCCGAACACCAGAGCCTGGGCGAGCACCTGATCGCGCGCGGCATCATCACTGAGCAGGTGTTGCAGCAAGCACTCGACGAACAGGCCAGCGAACAGCAGGCTGCCCTTGACCTGACGCGGGAGGTGGCATGAAGCCGCGTTTTACTCTCACCTTCACCGGCCTGTTGCTGTGCTCCGCCGCACTGCCCGTCGCCGCCTCGGCACCGATGACCGACTTCCAGCGGTTCACCAGCTTTCCGTTCATGGACCGCAGTTATCGTGAGGCCAAGAAAGACAACTGGGCCGAGGTCGAGCGCCTGACCCGTCACGTGCTGGGCCGCGTGCCGAACAACGACGAAGCCCGCGCACTGCTGGTAGAGGCCCTGGCCCACCAACGCCGCTACAAGGACGCCGAAGCGCTGGCCGAACAACTGGACGGCAGCCCCGAATACGCCGACGCGCTGCTCGAACTTCGCCTGACGTGGATCGAGCAGGACCCACCGCCAGCCAGCCAGGTCGAGCAATGGCTGGCCACCAGCGATGCCATGCACCGGGTGCGCCTGTGGCAGGCTTACAGCCTGAGCCTGGCCAAGTTCGGGGGTGCTGGCAAAGCGCTGGAGTGGCTCAACCAGCTGCCACCGCGCGATGATGGTCAGGTACTGCGCCTGGCCCGCGCCAACTTTGCCGAACAGCTGCGCAACTGGAAGGAAACCATCGAGCAACTGCAGCCGCTCGCCGACAAGGGCCAGTTACCCGCCGAAGACTGGCGACGCCTGGCCAATGCGTATATCCAGCAGGTGGACGAAAAAGGGCTGAACACGCTGCTGGCCAGCGCACCCTCCCCCCAGGCAGCCAGCCAGGCACGCCTGGCCATGGCCAACCGCGCCATTGCCGTCGGCCACAACCAACAGGCCCAACGCTGGTTGCAGTCGCTGCCGCCCGATCAGCTGAATCAGCCCGACCAGCGCCAGCAGCTGTGGGAGCTGGCCCGCGAAGGCGATGATGCGGCAATGGTAATGCGCTTGAGCAACGACCTGCAGCGCCCCTGCCTGGAGACCGTCGACTGGCTGTCGCGCCATGATCCGGATCTGGCCCGCGAGCAGTTCAAAGGCTGCACGACCACGGCCGATGCTCGCGCCTACGCCGTGCTCAAGCAACGCCTGTACGGCGACCCGCCACAGCCGCCGCAACCGCGTACCGCCAGCGAATGGGAAAAGCGCTACCGACAAAGCGGCGACCTGGCCGCGCTGGAGCAAGCCACCTTCCTGTTGGTGGAACAAGGCCAGGTGGCACACGCCCGGGAATTGCTGGAGCACGCCTACGACCGCCGCCAAGGCCGCCTCAGCCCGTCGTTGCTGCAGCGCCTGGGCAACCTGTATGCACGTACTGACGGGCCGTTGGACAACCGCCGCATGCTTGGCCTGATACCACGGGTGGATGCCAACACGCGTGCCCAGTTGCTCGGCCGCCTGGCCGAAGCCGGCCAGTGCGATGCCGTGCACCAGGCGATACCGGCCACCCCGAGCGAACCCGGCCAATACCGCGCACTGGGCCGCTGCGCCATGCCCGACCAGCCCGGCGAAGCGGTGGTCTACTACCAGGCCGCCGAACGCTTGGGCGGCGGCGGCGATCGCCTGCCCTTGGCCTATGCCCTTGAAGCGGCGGGCGACTCCGAGGCTGCCCTGCCCATCTGGCGCAACGTCCCGGACAGCGCCTGGACCGACAACGCCCGCCTCACTGCCGCCCGTGGCGCGCTGAATGCCGGCGATGCAGAAGCCGCTCGACGCTACTGGGACGCCGCCGCGCACCACAGTGCTGATGACTGGGCGCTGGGCGCTGCCATTGCCCAGCGCCAGGGCGATTACCCGTCCGCCTTGGGCGTCCAACGCCAGGCCTTAGCCAGCAACCCACGCGCCGACCACTACTACGCGGCCGCAAGCACTGCGCAGCTGGCCGGCGACAGCGCGCAAAGCATGGCCTGGCTAGCCGAAGCGGTGCGCCTGGCCCCCGATCAGCCACGCTACCGCGCCGATTACGGCATGCGCCTGGCCGGCGCCACAGACAAGGCCCAGCGCCGCCAGTCGATCCCGTACCTGGAGCAGGCGACCCACGACTTCCCCGAGGACTACCGCCTCGGCGAAACGCTGGCCTTGCGCTACGACGAAGCCGAAGACAGCGCCTCGGCACGCCGCGAACTGCGCCGCATCCTCGATGTGGAGCAGAACCTGGTCGACGGTGACGACGAATACGGCAGCCTGGAAGCCCGCAAATACCGCCAGCGCAGGGCCCACGAAGCCCTGTCACGGCGTGACACCATCACCCTGGCCAGCACCTGGTCGCCCGCCGGCACCTCGACCAACGACAAGTTCCTCGACAACGGCCAGCGCAGCGGCAGCTCGCGCCGCGCACAATCGCAGAACGTGCAGTTGGCCATGTGGGACCACGCCCTGGGTGAAGAGCCCAGCCGCAACGGCAGCACCCTTTCGGTTTATGGCCGGGTACTGTTCGGTGGTCAGAGCCGTACCGATTACGCGCAAAGCATGGGTACCGGCGTTGGCCTGCGCTACAAGCCGCTCGGCCAGGCCAACCTCAACCTGTACGCCGAGCTGTATCACCAGCGGCAGATCGACGAAGAACATTATCGCGGCCTGAGCCTGGGGCAGTTGTTGAGCCCGGCCAAGGTCGGCGGTAACTGGGGCGACCTGCGCCACAACGCCGAGTCGAGCAACGACCTGCTGCTGCGTGCCACTGCCTCGTTCCTCGATCAGGGTGACTGGCGCAACGACTGGCGGGTGGATGAAGACGACTGGAACGAGCGCTTCCTCTACCTCGACGCCGCCTGGTGGACACGCGCCGGCGACCATGCCTGGCTGTCGCGCTACCAGCAGGGGCATGCCTGGAAGCTGCCCGGCAGCTCACCGCAAACCCTGATGCCCTACGGCTTTGTCGAGTTCTCCAGCCAGGACCCGAGCAACGACTGGCGCCAGGATGCCCGTGCGGGGGTGGGTGTGCGTTGGCAGTGGTGGTTCGATGACGACCGCTACAACGCCTACCGCGGCTCGCTGAAAGTGCGTGCCGAATACCAGCAGTCGCTGGGCGGCAATCTTTACGAGCGCGCCAACGGCGTGCTGGTCGGTGCGGAGATGACCTTCTGATGCGCAAGATCCTCGCCCTCTGCCTGCTTGCCCTGTGCCTGCCGGCCACAGCTGACCAGCGCCTGTTCTACCAACCCCTGAACCGCGACGCCAGTATCACCCCTACCCAGTGGCAACAGCTGTGGCACGCCACCGTGGCGCAGGGTGGCAAGACCCTGATCGTGCAGTGGAGCGCGTATGGTGACAGCGATTTTGGCGGTGCCCAGGGCTGGCTGGCAAACAGCCTGCGCTCGGCGCATGCCCAGGGGCTGCAACTGGTCTTGGGGTTGTACATGGACCCGGCCTATTACCAACGCCTTGAAGCGTTGGACGGCGAAGGTCAGAACAGCTACTGGAAAGCGCAGTTGGGCCGCTCGCTCAGCCAATACCAGCAACTGCGCAACACTTGGCAGTTGCCGGTGGATGGCTGGTACCTGCCCATGGAGCTGGACGACCAGCATTTTCGTGAGGCTGAACGGCGCGATGCGCTGTACAGCCAGTTGCAGGCCTTCAACCGCCAGCTGGACAAACCGTTGCATATCAGTGCTTTTAGCGCGGGCAAGCTGTCGCCGCGGGTCAATGCTGCCTGGCTGAATCAACTGGCGGGCCTGGGCTTGACAGTGTGGTGGCAGGACGGCGCCGGGACCGGGCGTCTGCCTGCGTTGGTGCGCCAGGGCTATGAACAGGCCTTGCCGTGCCGGGTGGGTGTGGTGCGTGAGGCGTTCCGCCAGGTGAGCGCACCGGGGCAGACGTTTCTAGCTGAACCGGCTGAGCCGAAGCTGAGTAGCGGGTGCCATGCCGAGGCGGTGTTTGCCTTGCGCTACCGGCCCTGGGCCCGAGGCGTGTTGCCACAGAATTGAGTCACCAGGCCCGGCCCTATCGCCGGCAAGCCAGCTCCCACAGGACCGCACAGATTTCAGGCACTGTAGGGTCCCTGTGGGAGCTGGCCTGCCGGCGATAGGGCCGGGCCTGGCAAAGCAGTACTCCCAGGAGCCCCCGATGTTCAAGACCATCGAAGCACACGTACGCCAGCAGGTCGCCCCCGCCGCCCTGCGCGCCGAATTCCGCCAGCACGAATTCGAGTCCATGCGCCCGTTCTGCCTGCTGGTGTTCTGCATCAGCATCCTGATCTGGCTGGTCTTCGACCTGATCGTCAGCTTCCTCGGCGGCCAGGGTTTCACCTGGCTGTCCTACCTGTTCATCGCCCTGCTGGGCTGCCTGACCATCGTGCTGCACTTCACACGCCGCAGCCATCACTTCGACGTGCTCAACCTGCTGTTCATTGCCGTCATCACCTTGGGCATGCGCCTGGTGATCGAAGGCATCCCGGTAGCCCTGCGCCCGGTGTGGCTGGTGCTCGGCGTCTCCACCGTGCTGTATGCCGTGTCGGTGCAGCCGGTGCGGCGCTGGTCGTTCTTCTGCGCCATGGTCATCACCTGGGTGATGCTCAACCCCTTCTACCACACGCGCATTGAACCGGACGCCCTCGAAGGCGCCATGCTCATCAGCTACGCCATTTTCCTCAGCGGCCTGGTGAGCTACAGCTACCTGCAAATCCGCAAGGCCAAACTGCACAACTTCTACCTGTCGAAGGTGCTGCTTGAGCAGGCTTATGTCGACGCCCTGACCGAAATCCCCAACCGCCGCTCGTTCATGGCCAAAACAGAGCAGCAATTGAAACTGGCGACGCCCGGGCAGTATCTGGCGATGGTCGACATCGACAACTTCAAGAAGGTCAATGACCGTTTTGGCCACGACGTGGGTGATGAAGTGCTCAGACGCGTGGCACTGCACATCAAGGCTGCCATGGCCGATTCCGGGTTTGCCCGATTGGGCGGTGAGGAATTTGCCATTTTTCTTGAGGGGCTGGACCAGCAAAGTGCTGAACAGCAGGTGGAGGCATTGGTACGCAGAGTGCGTGAAGATGCAGGCACGCACCCGGTAACCATCAGTATCGGCCTGGCGCAGGTGAGCGCGGGCGATACATTGACCATGGCGCTGATCAAGGCCGACCAGGCGCTGTATGAAGCCAAGCACACGGGCAAGGACCGGTTTGTGTTGTGGACTACCCGGCTGGCAGCCGAATCCTGAACTGCGCACCACCCAGCGCCGATTGCGCCACCGTCAAGGTCCCGCCCTGCCCCTCGATCGCTCGCCGGCTGATCGCCAACCCAAGGCCAAACCCGCCGGTGTTGCGATCCCGGCTGCGGTCCAAGCGGTAGAACGGTTGGAAAATCCGCTCGCGCTCCTCAACCGGTATGCCAATGCCGTCATCCTCCACGGTCAGCAGGCAGGCACCATCGCCCTCCAGCCGCAGGCGCAGCAACAGGCTTTCATCGCAATAACGCATGGCATTGCGCACCAGGTTCTGCACCGCGCGCGCCGTCAAGCGCGGGTCCAGCACGAACCGGGGCAGATTACCCTCGGCCTGCACTTCCCAACGGATACCCCGGCCATCGAGTTCCTCGGCAAAACCACCGAGCACGCTGTCGACCAGCTCCAGCAACGATACCTCGACCCGCTCGCGGGCCTGGTCGGCATTGTACAGCCGGCTGTAGGACAGCAGCTCCAGCACCAGTTCATCCAGCTCACGCACATGCCCCACCAGTTCCAGCAGGCGTTTGCGGCTGGCCGGCGGCACCTCGTCGAACAGCAATACCAGGCCGAAATCCAGCCGGGTCAGGGGTGTGCGCAATTCGTGTGACACTGCATTTAGCAGCTCGCGCTGCTGGTTGACGTGGCGCTCCAGGTCGCTGGCCATGGTGTCGAACACGCCGGCCAACTCACCAATGTTGGAATGCGGCGAAATATGCGTACGTTCGGCCATCTGCCCCTGGCCCAGGCGCCGAGCGGTCTCCTTCAGGCGCTCCAGATCGCGCCAGTGCGGCCATACCCACAGCAGCAGGCACCCCAGCATGGCCGCACCGATCAGTACGGTCACCCCCCACGACAACACGTTGATGTCCAGCGGGTCTGGCGGTGAGTGCAGACGCACCAGCCATTCCTTGTCCAGCGGTGCCAGCACGGTTTCGTAGTAGCCCCATTCGGCAATGCGCACCGCGTACAAACCATGCTCCAGGCGCGCCTGTTCTTCATCGCTCAGGCCGGCCTGGTCCATGCGCAGCAGTTGCAATTCCAGCGGCGCGAAATCACTGGCCAGTTCTTGCTCCACGGCTGGCCACTGCTCGCGCGGGGCCTGGCGGAACTGGCGCACGATCAACGCCTGCACGCCCTTGGCCTGGTCCAGGTTGTAGGCCATGAAGCGGTCGCGGAACAGGCCGACAATGGTGTCGGGGATGAACAGCAACGCACCGGCGTAGGCAACGATGATCACCAGGTACAGCCGCACCAGGATCTTGAGCATGGTCGATCAGCACTCCCACTCGACACGGCTGAACAGGTAACCCTTGCCCCACACGGTCTTGATCTTGCGCGCTTCGCCGGCGTTATCGTCGAACTTGCGCCTCAGTTTGGAGATGGCCACGTCCACGGAACGATCAGTGCCATTGAACTCGATACCCCGCAGTTGTTGCAGGATACGGTCGCGGTTCATCACCTCGCCCGCATTACGCGCCAGCACCACCAGCAGGTTGTACTCACCGCTGGACAGCTCCACTTCTTCGCCACGCCAGCTGACCGTGCGCTCGGCCAGGTCGATGCGCAACCCCCCGATCAGGATCAGGTCGTTGTCCAGGCGCGGCTCATTGATGCTGCTACGACGCAGCAGCGTACGCACCCGGGCCAGCAGCACGCGTGGTTCGCAGGGTTTGGTCACGTAATCATCGGCCCCCATTTCCAGGCCCAATACCTGGTCATGGCTGTCATCACGGGCCGTCAGCATCAGGATGGGCAGGCTCTGTGACTCCTGGCGCAGCAAGCGGCACAATTGCAGGCCGTCGATGCCCGGCAGCATCAGGTCGAGGATGACCAGGTCCGGCTTTTGCCGGCGGTACTCGTCCAGCACATGGTCGCCCCGGGCGATCACCTGGACATGAAAGTCGTTGCGTTGCAGGTAGCTGGCGATCAGTTCGGACAGGGCGCTGTCGTCTTCGACCAGGAAAATATTCGGCATAGGTGCTTGGGAATCTGGGTACAGGTGTACGCAGAATATATAACCCTACCGGCCCGGAGGATTGATCTTCACACTTTTTCACACTCACCCTACAGGTATTAACAGCCGTCAGTGCAACAGCTGCCGTAGCATATACCCGGTCATCATCGGAAGATCCGCATGCCTACTACCTTCCCCCCTCGCCTGCGCCCAGTGGCGCTTCTGGCGTTTCTGAGCTTGTCCCTGGCTGGCTGTGGCGACAGCGCCGAGCAAGACGAAAAGGCCCCTACCCCGCAGGTGCGGGTGGAAACCCTGCAATTGCAGCCCTTGGCAATAAGCAGCGAACTCAGCGGCCGCATCCTGGCACCGCGCACCGCCGAAGTGCGCGCACGGGTCGCGGGCGTGGTACTCAAACGCGTCTACCGCGAAGGCAGTGACGTCAAGCAAGGCGATGTGCTGTTCCTGATCGACCCGGCGCCATTCAAGGCCGACCATGACAGTGCCCGCGCCACCCTGGCCAAGGCCGAGGCCACCCTGTACCAGGCACGCCTGCAAGAGCAGCGCTACCGCGAGCTGGTCGACGACAAGGCCGTCAGCCGCCAGGAATACGACAACGCCAAGGCCAGCTTCCTGCAGGCCGACGCCGACGTGGCCGCCGCCAAGGCCGCCCTGGAGCGCACCCGCCTGAACCTCGGCTACGCCACGGTAACCGCGCCGATTTCCGGCCGTATCGGCCGCGCCCAGGTCACCGAAGGCGCCCTGGTCGGGCAAAACGAAAGCACGCCGCTGGCGACCATCCAGCAGCTGGACCCGATCCACGCCGACGTCACCCAGTCCACCCGCGAGCTCAACGCCTTGCGCCGGGCCTTGCGCGCAGGCGAGCTGCAGCAGGTGGGCGACGGCCAGGCCCGCGCCACGCTGATCCAGGACGATGGCAGTGCCTACCCGCTGCCAGGCAAGCTGCTGTTCTCCGATATCAGCGTCGACCCCAGCACCAACCAGATCACCCTGCGCAGCGAGTTCCCCAACCCGGACCTTGACCTGCTGCCCGGCAGCTATGTGCGTGTGCGCCTGGAGCAGGCCGTACAGCCCAAAGGCCTGAGCGTGCCGCAGCGGGCCATTCTGCGCGACAGTGCCGGCGTGCCCAAGGTGCTGGTGGTCGACGCGCAGGCCCGGGTCAGCGACCGCCAGGTGGTGCTCGGCAGCGCCCAGGGTGATCGCTGGGTCGTCAGCGAAGGCCTGACGCCAGGCGAGCAGGTGGTGGTCGAAGGCCTGCAACACGTCAAGGCCGGTGACCAGGTGCAGGTCGACACCGCAACGGGCACAGCGCCCATCGCACAGCACACCGGCCAGTGAGGGCCTGATTCATGCCGCAATTCTTCATCGACCGCCCGGTGTTCGCCTGGGTGGTCGCACTGTTCATCCTGTTGGCCGGCGCGCTGGCCATCCCGCAGCTGCCGGTGGCCCAGTACCCGAACGTGGCCCCGCCGCAGGTGGAAATCTACGCCGTGTACCCAGGCGCCTCCGCCGCGACCATGGACGAAAGCGTGGTCAGCCTGATCGAGCAGGAGCTCAACGGCGCCGACAACCTGCTGTACTTCGAGTCGCAAAGCAGCCTGGGCAGCGCCACCATCACCGCCACCTTCGCCCCGGGCACCAACCCGGACCTGGCCCAGGTTGACGTGCAGAACCGCCTGAAGGTGGTCGAGTCGCGCCTGCCGCGCCCGGTCACCCAGCAGGGCCTGCAGGTAGAAAAGGTGTCTACCGGTTTCCTGCTGCTGGCCACCCTCACCTCTGAAGATGGCAAACTCGACGAAACCGCGCTGTCGGACATTCTCGCGCGCAACGTGATGGACGAAATCCGCCGCCTCAAGGGCGTCGGTAAAGCCCAGCTGTACGGTTCGGAACGCGCCATGCGCATCTGGATCGACCCGCGCAAGCTGATCGGCTTCAACCTCACACCCAACGATGTGGCCGAGGCCATCGCGGCGCAGAACGCCCAGGTCGCGCCCGGCAGCATTGGCGACCTGCCCACCCGTGGCACCCAGGAAATCACCGCCAACGTGGTGGTCAAAGGCCAGCTCAGCACACCGGAAGAGTTCAGCGCCATCGTCCTGCGCGCCAACCCGGACGGTTCCACGGTCACTGTCGGTGACGTCGCCCGGGTCGAGATCGGCGCCCAGGAATACCAGTACGGCACCCGCCTGAACGGCAAGCCGGCAACCGCGTTCAGTGTGCAGCTGTCGCCGGGGGCCAACGCCATGGAAACCGCCACCCTGGTGCGGGCGAAAATGCAGGACCTGGCGCGCTACTTCCCGGAAGGCGTCAAGTACGACATCCCCTACGACACCTCGCCGTTCGTCAAGGTGTCGATCGAGCAGGTCATCAACACCCTGTTCGAAGCCATGCTGCTGGTGTTCGCAGTGATGTTCCTGTTCCTGCAGAACCTGCGCTATACGTTGATCCCGACCCTGGTGGTACCGGTGGCGCTAATGGGCACCTTCGCGGTCATGCTGGCCATGGGCTTCTCCGTCAACGTGCTGACCCTGTTCGGCATGGTGCTGGCCATCGGCATCCTGGTCGACGACGCCATCGTGGTGGTGGAAAACGTCGAACGCATCATGGCCGAAGAAGGCCTGCCGCCCAAAGAGGCCACGCGCAAGGCCATGGGCCAGATCAGCGGCGCGATCGTCGGCATCACCCTGGTGCTGGTGGCGGTGTTCCTGCCCATGGCTTTCATGCAAGGTTCGGTGGGGGTGATCTACCAGCAGTTCTCGGTGTCGATGGCGGTGTCGATCCTGTTCTCGGCATTCCTGGCCCTCAGCCTGACCCCGGCGCTGTGCGCCACCTTGCTCAAACCGGTCGCCAAGGGTGAGCTCCATGAGCGCAAAGGCTTCTTCGGCTGGTTCAACCGCCGCTTCGAAAGCCTGAGCAATGGCTACCAACGCTGGGTGATGCAGGCGCTCAAGCGCAGCGGCCGCTACCTGCTGGTGTACGCGGTGCTGCTGGCGGTGCTGGGCTACGGTTTCAGCCAGTTGCCCACGGCGTTCCTGCCCACCGAAGACCAGGGCTACACCATTACCGACATTCAGCTGCCACCCGGTGCCAGCCGCATGCGCACCGAACAGGTGGCCGCGCAGATCGAGGCGCATAACGCCGACGAAGCGGGCGTAGGCAACACCACGCTGATCCTGGGTTTCAGCTTCTCGGGTAGCGGGCAGAACGCAGCACTGGCATTCACCACGCTCAAGGACTGGTCCGAGCGTGGTGCCGACGACAGCGCCCAATCAATTGCCGACCGCGCGACCATGGCCTTCACCCAGCTCAAGGACGCTGTGGCCTATGCCGTGCTGCCGCCGCCTATCGACGGCCTGGGCGAGTCCACCGGCTTCGAATTCCGCCTGCAGGACCGTGGCGGCATGGGGCACGCCGAGTTGATGGCTGCCCGCGACACGCTGCTGGCCAATGCCGGCAAAAGCAAGGTATTGACCAACGTGCGTGAAGCATCGCTGGCCGAAAGCCCGCAGGTGCAACTGGAAATCGACCGCCGCCAGGCCAATGCCCTGGGCGTTTCGTTTGCCGATATCGGCTCGGTGCTGGACGTGGCGGTGGGCTCCAGCTATGTCAACGACTTCCCCAACCAGGGCCGTATGCAGCGGGTGGTGGTGCAGGCCGAAGGCGACCAGCGTAGCCAGGTCGAAGACTTGCTGAAAATCCACGTGCGCAATAGCAGCGGCAAGATGGTGCCACTGGGCGCGTTCGTCCAGGCCAAGTGGGTCAGCGGGCCGGTGCAGCTGACCCGTTACAACGGCTACCCGGCGGTGTCGATTTCCGGCGAACCGGCAGCAGGCTACAGCTCGGGCGAGGCGATGGCGGAAGTCGAGCGCCTGGTCGCCCAGTTGCCGCCTGGCGCCGGCCTGGAATGGACGGGGCTGTCGCTGCAGGAACGCTTGTCCGGCAGCCAGGCACCGATGCTGATGGCGCTGTCGTTGCTGGTGGTGTTCCTGTGCCTGGCAGCGCTGTACGAAAGCTGGTCGATTCCCACCGCCGTGCTGCTGGTGGTGCCCCTCGGCGTACTGGGTGCGGTGCTGGCCGTGACCCTGCGCGGCATGCCCAATGACGTGTTCTTCAAGGTTGGCCTGATTACCCTGATCGGTCTGTCGGCGAAAAACGCCATCCTGATCATCGAGTTCGCCAAGCACCTGGTCGACCAGGGCGTGGATGCCGTCGACGCTGCGGTGCAGGCCGCCCGCCTGCGCCTGCGCCCCATCGTGATGACCTCGCTGGCATTCATCCTCGGCGTGGTACCGCTGGCCATCGCCAGCGGCGCCAGCTCGGCCAGCCAGCAGGCCATCGGTACCGGGGTGATCGGCGGCATGCTCAGCGCCACCTTGGCGGTGGTGTTTGTGCCGGTGTTCTTTGTGGTGGTGATGCGGCTGGCGGGGCATCGCCAGGCGCATTACGCCGACACACAACCGGTTGCCAAGGAAAGCTGACTGGACAAGCCCCGCGTGACATGGGAGGGTTCCCGGCAATGACTGCCCGGAGCCCTTTTTCATGCCTGATTCACTCCCCCCCTGCTCCACCCTCATCCTTGCCGGTGGCCGTGGCCAGCGCATGGGCGGCCGTGACAAAGGGCTGATCGACTGGAAGGGCGAGCCGTTGGTGGCGCATGTGCAGCGGGTGGTGCGGCCATTGAGCGATGATCTGGTGATTTCCTGCAACCGCAACCAGGAGGCCTACCGGGCGTATGCCGACCAGTTGGTGGGCGATGCCGAGGCGGACTTCCCCGGGCCGTTGGCGGGGGTGATTGCCGGGCTCAAGGTGGCGCGGCATGAGTGGGTGGTGTTGCTGGCATGCGATGCGCCGCGGGTTGACCGGGTGTTGATCGAGGATTTGCTGCGGTTGGCGGTGGCGAATGACAGTGCGGCGATGGTGCGCCAGGGTGGGTATTGGCAGCCGATGTTCAGCGTGCTGCCACGGCGGGTGCTGCCGGTGCTGGAGCAGGCCTGGATGACGGGTGAGCGGAGTTTGCAAAAGGCATTGCTGCGCGAGGCGGTTCAGGGGCTGGAATGTGCCAGCGATGATCAGCGGCTAAGCAATTTCAACAGCCCGGAGTTGCTGCAAGGCTGAAGTCATTTGCCGCCTCTACCGGCCTCTTCGCGGGTAAACCCGCTCCTACAGGGCCCGTATATTCCCGAGGACAACGCTGTACGTGTAGGAGCGGGTTTACCCGCGAAGAGGCCGGCACAGGCAATACATCAGCCGACAGAAAGCTCCTCGACACTGATCTCTCGCATCCTGAACTTCTGCACCTTGCCCGTCACCGTCATCGGAAACTCGTCGACAAAGCGGAAATACCGGGGCACCTTGAAGTGCGCAATCCGCGCCCTCGCCCACTCACGCAGCTCATCCTCACTGGCGGTATGCTCCGGGTGCAGCCGCACCCAGGCCACGATCTCTTCGCCATACTTGCTGCACGGCACGCCAATCACCTGCACATCGGCCACCGCCGGGTGGGTAAAGAAGAACTCTTCCAGCTCACGCGGGTAGATGTTTTCGCCGCCACGAATGATCATGTCCTTGCTGCGCCCGACAATGCGCACATAGCCCTGCTCGTCCATCACCGCCAGGTCGCCGGTGTGCATCCAGCCTTCACCATCAATGCTTTCTGCGGTGGCCTTGGGGTTGTTCCAGTAACCGAGCATCACGCTGTAGCCACGGGTACACAGCTCGCCTATCTCGCCACGCGGCACGGTGTTGCCGTCAACGTCGACCACCTTGTTCTCCAGCCGTGGCTGGGTGCGGCCGACACTGGTCACACGGCGCTCCAGGTCATCGTCCGGCCCGGTCTGCAATGACACCGGGCTGGTCTCGGTCATGCCGTAGGCAATCTGCACCTCGGCCATGTGCATTTCGCCGATCACCCGGCGCATCACCTCGATCGGGCAGGTGGCACCGGCCATGATCCCGGTGCGCAGGCTCGACAGGTCGAATTCCGCGCGTTGCGGGTGGTCCAGTTCGGCGATGAACATGGTCGGCACGCCATACAGCGCGGTCGCCTTTTCCTCTGCCACAGCGCGTAGCGTGGCCAGTGGGTCGAAGGCATCGTTGGGGTAGATCAGGGTGCTGCCGTGGGTCATGCAGCCAAGGTTGGCCATGACCATGCCGAAACAGTGGTAAAGCGGCACCGGCACCACCAGCCGGTCGTGTTCGGTCAGGCCCAGGCTTTCGCCGACCATGTACCCGTTGTTGAGGATGTTGCTGTGGCTGAGGGTCGCGCCCTTGGGGAAACCGGTGGTACCCGAGGTGTACTGGATGTTGATCGGGTCGTCGCAGTGCAGTTGCGCCTGGCGCTCGGCCAGGGCCTCACGGCTGATTGCATCGGCACGGGCCTGCAATTCATGCCAGGCCAGAAAGCCTGGTGGTGGTGCGGCCGCCAGGCTGACCACGCCGCGCAGCTCCGGGAAGCGCTCGCAGATCAGCGCCCCCGGCTGGCCTGTGCTCAGGCCAGGCACCAGGCCCAGCAGCATGGCGTGGTAGTCGGAGGTCTTGAACGCGTCGGCGCAGATCACCCAGCGGCAGCCGGACTGGCCGAGGGCGTAATCCAGCTCGCTGGAGCGGTAGGCCGGGTTGATATTGACCAGGATCGCGCCGACCTTGGCACTGGCGAACTGGGTGATGCACCACTCGGCGCAGTTGGGTGCCCAGATGCCCAGGCGGTCGCCGGGTTGCACGCCCAAGGCCATCAGGGCTCGGGCGTGCTGGTCGACGGCCTCAGCCAGTTGCTGCCAGGTGTAGCGCAGGGCCTGGTGGCGGACCACAAGGGCTTCGCGGTCGGGGAAGCGGGCGACGGTGGTGTCGAAGGCATCACCGATGCATTGGCTGAGCAGGGCTTTGTCCTGGTTGCCCTGGGAGTAGCTTGGCTGGGGCATGGGCGTTCTCTTGTTGTTTTTGTATTGTCTGGGCCGGCCCTATCGCCGGCAAGCCAGCTCCCACAGGTACTGCGCAAGTCTCAATGACTGTGGTGACCTTGTGGGAGCTGGCTTGCCGGCGATGAAGCCAACACTGGTTTAACGAATGAACACCTGCGGCGTCGTGGTCGACATGTCACCACCCGGCAACTTAATGTTCTTCACCTTCTCCAGCGTCTCGGGGTTGAACACCGCCAGGTCGTTGAAGGTGCCGCCCAGGTACAGCTTGTCGCCCTTCTTGTCGAACGTGACGCAGTAATAGGTGTGCTCCAGATTAGCCGCCTTGATCAGCTTGCGCTGCTTGATGTCGTACTTGGCCAGGCGGTTGAGCACGCCGTAGATCTGGTTCGGGTCCTTGGGCGAACGCAAGCCGGTGAAATACAACTCGGTCAGGTCGGCAAACTCCTGGGTGTGGGTCTTGCCGGTCTTCAGGTCGACGCTCAGGTAGCCATACAACAGCTCGGCCTCGTTCGGGTCCTGCTTGGCATCCTTGAACTTGGCAATGGTGTACAACATCGAGAACTCGTGGCGCGGGTTCTGGTGCGGCCAGAAGTACAGCACGTCCGGGGCGCTGTAGCCTTTGCGGTTCCAGTTGCGCAGCGGCAAGGCCACCGAATGCTTGCCGGTCTTCACGTCCATCTTGTAAATATCCGGCCCGGCAAAATACAAGGTGCCATCGTCGGCGGTGCGCATCAGGTATACCTGGCGCGGCATCGGGAAGGTACGTATCGGCTTGGCCTGCAGGCCATCGCCGGTACTGAACACCTCAAGCCGTGGCGGCTTGACCACGTAGTGGTCGTTCAGCATCTGGGTCGGGTTGACCGTGGCGTACACTTCCTTGCCGTCGGGGCTGATGGCGAACGAGTACATCGACCGGCCCACTTCACCCGCCACACTGGACAGGTTGGCGTGGAAGGTGTTCTTGCAGGTGTCCAGGTCGATGCCGTAGATGTCGCCGTAGTGGTTGTTCAACACGTAGGCGGTGCGGTTGTCCGGCGCCATCATTGCGGTGCCGGGGCCGAACTTGTCGGGCATGACGCAGCTCTTGTACACCGTATCAGTGGCCACATCGACTACATGCAGGTTGTTCGGGTAGTTGGTCACGATCATGTATTCGTGGCCAGCCTTCAGTGCCGGCCCGGTATCGTCGGCCTGTGCCAGGCCGGTACACGCCATGGCGGCGATGGTGAGCGCGAGTGGCGCGCAGCGTCCAGCTTTCATGCGGTTTCCCCTTGTCATTCTTGTTGGGCCGGTCACTTGTCTTTCGGGAACACAGTGCCGAGGTTGCGCCAGTCATCCGCCGAGTTGGTGGCCTGGGCGTTCCAGTCCTGATAGGTGCTCATCATGTCCGGCACCTGGGCCGGCCACCAGCAAGGGTCGGAGCAGCCATACAGGTCGGCTTCCATCGGCTGGCACAGCGAGCTCACGCCACCAAAGGCGTCCACTTCCCAACCCGGGTCGGTGGTGGCCGTACAGCCGGCCACTGCACTCATGGCCATGACTTCTTCGACGCGGTCTTCGGCAGCGGCCTGTTCGAGGATGCGCGCCTTGTTGTTCAGGGGCTTCAAGTGCTTCATGTCAGTGCGCCTTCCGCGGGGTGATGTAGCGATCGATGAAGGCCGGGTTGGCGGCCATGATGCGGCTGTAGACTTCGATGCCGAAGTCGACCCAGTCGCGCATCAGTTCGCAGTAGTGATACGTCGGGTGCTGCGGGTCGCCGTAGCGCGCATAGCTTTCGTGGTAGCAGCCGCCAGAGCACAGGTTGCGGATACGGCAGCTCTCGCAGCCGGTGTTGCTCCGGTCCAGGCGCTGCGACAGGAAGTCGTTGAGCTGCGCCTGCTTCACGCCCTGGTGCACGTTGCCGAAGGTCGGCAGGCTGGAGCCGGTGAAGCGGTGGCACAGGTTCAGTTCGCCTTCATGATCCACCGCCAGCATCTTCAGCCCGGCACCGCACGGCAGCGCCTTCTTGTGGCCTTCGTGGATGTCGGTAATCAGCTGGTGCAGGTTGGAGAACCCGATGTTGCGGTGTTCCAGCGCGGCTTCCAGGTAACGGCGGCCCAGCGCCTTCATGTTGGCGAACACCTCGATCAGTTCGTCGCCGGTGAGGTTGAAGTCGGCCATGTCGCCGGAGGTGACCGGGGCAAAGCCAACCTCGGCAAAACCCATTTCGTTGAACAGGTGGTTCCAGATGGTTTCGACATCGGTAATGCCGCGGGTCAAGGTCACCCGCGCCCCTACCGGGCGGCTGGTGTAGCGCGACAGCAGCAGGTCGGCCTTGCGCCGCACCACGTCATAGGTGCCCTGCCCGCCCACGGTGATACGGTTGCGGTCGTGCACGGTCTTGGGGCCATCGATGCTGATCGACAAGCCGAAGCGGTGGGCATTGAGCCAGTCGATGATTTCTTCGGTCAGCAACGTGGCGTTGGTGGTCATGATGAACTCCACCGCCTTGCCCGCCTCGGCGAAACGCCGCTCGCAGTAAGCCACCATATGCTCGATCAACGGCCGGTTGGACAGCGGTTCGCCACCGAAGAACACCACGCTGTAGCGCTCCTCGTTGGGCGATTCCTTGAGCAGCATCTCCACCGAGGCTTCGGCGGTGGCGGTGCTCATCTTCTTGCCGGCGGACGGCTTGTCCAGGTCTTCCTTGTAGCAATAGGTGCAGCTGAGGTTGCAGCCGGTGTTGACGTTGAGCACCACGGTATTCAGCGCGGTGCGCTCGACCTGCCTGAGGGCGATTTCCGGGGTCAGCGGCGAGCCGTCGCTGACCAGTTCCAGCGCGATCAGCTCGCGCAGGGTGTCCTGGATATCGTCGCCGGCAAACTGTTGGCCCAGGCGCTGCATCAGCTCCTCGGCCGAACAACCTTGCTGGCGCAAGGCGTCGATGATGCTGCCGGTCACGGCATCTGTGGCAAACAGCGAACTGCTGGGTATATGGAACAGCATGCGGTCGGCATCGACCTGCACTTCATGCAGGTTGCGTTCGACCAGGTTCAGTAGTGCGCCCATGGCGACCTCCCGATAATCGATCCGTTGGAAAACCGTTGCGCCCTGCCGTTACGGCAGCGGCGGGTTGTTCCAGCGCTGAACGGTGACGATCATGTGCCCTTCGCCAGTCTGGCCACCGTCGGCCAGGGTGGCGATGACCTTCAGGTTACCGGCGTTGTTGGTCATCATCTTGCGCTCAGGGTTGGGGCCGGCACCGCCTGGCACGAACACGCCATCGGCCTGCATCTTGCCGGCAAACTTGACGTCCTCATCCTCGACCGCACGTTCGTTGAACGGCTCGACTTTCCAGGTGGCCGGCAGGTAACCGATGCGCAGCGGTTGGCCGCTGGCGTCTTTACCCCAGGCCTCGGCTTCGAAACGGCCCTGCACTTTCGGTACCGAAGCACCGTTCTCGCCAATGCGGGCAATGGAGAATGCCGGCACGACCTTCACTTCCTCGACCTTGTCGTATACCGCCAGGTTTGCACCTTTGAGCGCGCCCACTGCAACCTCGCGCTGGCCAGGCTTGGCATTGGCGGCTGCGCGGGCCTTGACCCGCACCAGAGTGGGGGTTTGCTCCAACACTTCGGTCACTTCCACCCCGGCGCCCAGGTCGGGCTTGCCGTCCAGGCCGCTGCCTACCAAGGTGATCTCGCTTTCGCCGCCTGCCTTGATGAATGCCGGCTGTACCGCCAGCAGGCGTGCCTTGCCTTCCTTCACCGCAGTGAAGTCCAGGCCACGTTCATCGTGCTCGGCCTCGAACATGCGGCCTTTCATTTCGCCATCCAGTGCCGCGAACACCTGACGCAGGTTGGCATCGCCCACCTTGACGTTACCGCGCCACTCATAGCCGTTGTACAGGATTGCCGTGCCACTGCCGTTGAACGGCGTGCCATCGGCATAAGCGCCCTTGACCTCCACCTTGAAGGCATCGCCCTGGTCAGCCGTAACGCTCATCACCCCGCGCACATCGCCCTTGGCCAGCATGTGCCCGCTGAAGGCCCATTGCCCCGGCAGCACATCGGCGTTCGGTTTGGCCTTCTGCCACTCGGCCCAGGCCGGGTTGTCCAGCGGGTAACGCTTGGCAAGTTCCGGCACCACCTGTTGCAGGGCAATCGGCAGCCAGTCGCGGTCACGCGCCTGGGCCTGGTATTCGAGGGACGGCCATTGGCCGAGGTGGAAGTTGACCAGGTGCTCCCATTCCTTGGCCGGGCGGCGCTGCAAGGCAACGCGGGCACCGGAGTGGCAACGGCCACAGGTTTCGCTGAGCTGGGTATCGAAGTGCTCGACGGTGTTCAGCCGGCGTTCCATGGCGTAGCGCACACCATCGGTTTCGCTGGGCGCCAGGCCCTGCTTGTCGGCCAGGTACTTGACCAGCGTGCGACGGTCGTCGTCGCTGATCTGCAGGCCGTGCATCACCTGCATGCGGGCGATGCTCATCAGCCAGCCTTCCGGCGTTTTTCGCTGGTGGCTGATACGGCTGTAGGTATCGTTGCCTTCGGGGATATGGCACCCCATGCACTTGTTCTGCAACAGGCTCGGGCCCTGCTCGGCCGCCATGGCCTGGGTGCTCAGCAGCGCGGCGGCGACCAGCGCCAGTTTGCCCGCATGCCGCCGGAGTCGAGTCGTCTTCAAGGTCAGACCTCCACGGTTGTTGTTCTTATCGTTTTTCGCACGCTTTGGTACAGCAGGTGTGCATGTGACAGTTGTGATACAGGAACTGTGCCAGTTGCTGTAAAAGCGTTTTCTTTCAGGCTTTTAGGCCGTTTTCCGGGCGTAACCGGAAGCAAAGATGGCCAATTGCAGCGTGCCATTTCGCGACAAGGTGTTTCATCCTGAGACAGGGCCTGCTGTGCAGGCCTTCGCGGGCTCGCCCGCTCCCACAGGAATTGCGAAATGCCTGAGCCCAACGCTGTACCTGTGGGAGCGGGCAAGCCCGCGAAGAGGCCAGCACAGCCACTGTTTCATCACCGTCTCACACCGTCTCAATGTGCAACAGCGCACACCGGCAATCACAACCTTGCATCCAGGCGAAACCCAATGCCTTCAACACCTTGCGGCCACTTGCCCACCTTGGCACGGCCATTGCGCCTGTGCCCGTCACATCCAATGACAAGAGGCACAGCCCCATGCTTTCCGAACTGCCCATCCTGCCCGCCACCCGCGCCTTTCTCGAACGCAAGCTGAAGATGCGCATCGGCGCCGACTGGCAGGACGCCGCCAGCGGTCGCACCCTGTCGTTCCGTAATCCGGCCACTGGCGAGGTACTGGGTGAAGTGCCCGCCGCCGAGGCCGAAGACGTCGACCGCGCCGTACGCGCTGCGCGCCAGGCCTTCGACGATTCGCCGTGGAGCCGCCTGCGCCCGCGTGAACGGCAAAACCTGCTGTGGCGCCTGGCCGACCTGATGGAGCGCGACGCCCGCCAGCTGGCCGAGCTGGAATGCCTGAACAACGGCAAGAGCGCCGCCGTGGCCCAGGTGATGGACGTGCAGTTGGCCATCGACTTTTTGCGTTACATGGCCGGCTGGGCCACCAAGATCGAGGGTAGCACCGTCGAAGCCTCCATGCCGTTGATGCCCAACGACCAGTTCCACGGCTTCGTGCGCCGTGAGGCCGTCGGCGTGGTCGGCGCCATCGTCGCCTGGAACTTCCCGCTACTGCTGGCCTGCTGGAAGCTCGGCCCGGCCTTGGCCACCGGCTGCACCGTGGTGCTCAAGCCCGCCGATGAAACCCCGTTGAGCGTGCTCAAACTGGCCGAACTGGTCGACGAAGCCGGTTACCCGGCGGGCGTGTTCAACGTGATCACCGGTACCGGCCTTAATGCCGGTGCCGCGCTCAGCCGGCACCCCGGCGTGGACAAGCTGACCTTCACCGGCTCTACCGAAGTCGGCAAGCTGATCGGCAAGGCGGCCATGGACAACATGACCCGCGTCACCCTGGAGCTCGGCGGCAAATCGCCAACCATCGTCATGCCCGACGCCAACCTGCAGGAAGCGGCTGCCGGCGCCGCCACGGCGATCTTCTTCAACCAGGGCCAGGTGTGCTGCGCCGGCTCGCGCCTGTATGTACACCGCAAGCACTTCGACAACGTGGTGGCCGACATCGCGGGCATCGCCAATGGCATGAAACTGGGCAGCGGCCTGGACCCGGCCGTGCAAATGGGGCCGCTGATTTCAGCCAAACAGCAGGACCGCGTCACCGGCTACATCGAGCTGGGTCGCGAATTGGGCGCGACCATCGCCTGCGGTGGCGAAAGCTTTGGCCCAGGCTACTTCGTCAAGCCGACAGTGATTGTCGATGTCGACCAGCGCCACCGCTTGGTGCAGGAAGAAATCTTCGGGCCGGTACTGGTGGCGATGCCGTTCGATGATATCGACGAAGTGATCGGCATGGCCAACGACAACCCCTACGGCCTGGGCGCGAGCATCTGGTCCAACGACCTGGCAGCGGTGCACCGGATGATCCCGCGTATCAAGTCGGGGTCGGTCTGGGTCAACTGCCACAGCGCGCTGGACCCGGCATTGCCATTTGGTGGCTACAAGATGTCTGGCGTTGGCCGTGAGATGGGCGCAGCTGCCATCGAACATTACACCGAGCTCAAATCGGTGTTGATCAAGCTCTGATCTTGTTTCCTGTACCGGCCCTATCGCCGGCAAGCCAGCTCCCACAGGTATCCACTGCCCTCAGGTCCTGTGCCGTACTTGTGGGAGCTGGCTTGCCGGCGATAGGGCCGGTACAGGCAATACAAAAACAACAATAAAAACCATGGAGCAAAACCATGAGGCACACACTTGCCTGCACATTGGCCCTGCTGTTAACCGCACCCGCCAGCCAAGCCTACGAGCTGTACAACCAGAACGGCACCATCCTCAACGCCGACCTTGAAGCCCTGTTTGGCGTCTTCCACAGCGACGAAAGCTTCAACCAGGCCGGCAACCGCCAGCCCGGCAGCACCGCCTGGCAGGAGGGCTACATCAAATACGGCCTCAGCGGCAGCCAGGCCCTGCCCGATGCCGGCGCACTCTACGGCGCGTTCAACCTGCTCAGCTCCGCCACCTGGGGCGACGGCGATGCCGCCGGCCTGACCCTGGGCGACGAACGCCGCACCGCCATCGAAGACCTCTACCTGGGCTGGCGCTCGGCCAACCTGTTCCCGGCTTTGGGCGAAGACGGCGTGGACATTTCTGGCGGCCGCCAGGTGGTGACACTGGGTGACGGCTTCCTCATTCAGGGCGACCCGGTGAACCTGGGCAAGGTCGACCTGGGCGCCAACTTCGACCGTGGCGGCGCCTACTACCTGGCCGCCCGGAAGGCCTTCGACCGCACCGCAGTCCTGCGCCTGGGCGGCAAACAAGGCTGGCGCGGTGACCTGATGTGGCTGAAGTCCGACAACCACTACCAGGCCGACACGTCGCTGGCAGTAGCCAACCTGGAACACGTCGCCGACGCCGGCACCGTGGGCGTCAGCTGGATACGCGGGCTGGACCTTGACCAGCGCTATGCGCAGATCATGGGCCTGGAACACCGCGACGGCATGGACACCGCCAGCCTGCGCGGGCGCGGTAACCTGGGCGTGAAAGACCTGGAGCTGGCCGCCGAATACGTGACCCAGGACAAGACCGGTGGACGTGAGAATGCCTGGTATCTGGAGGGCAACTGGACGTTCTCCGAGCTACCCTGGTCGCCCACCGCGACCTACCGCTACAGCCGCTTTTCCGAAGGTTTCGACCCGCTGTTCTATGGCCTGAGCCGGGGCTATGGCACCTGGTTCCAGGGTGAAGTGGCGGCCAACTATGCTGGGCCGTTCAACAAGAACAGCCAGGTACACCACGTAGCGCTGAAGGGCAAGCCACGGGACAACCTGACCGTGGGCGCACTGTACTTCGACTTCGACACGCTGGACACGGACCAGGGCAACCTCGGCGGACGGGAGCTGGACCTGTATGTGGAATGGATGGTCAACGACCACTTGCTGATCAGCCCGCTGGTGGGGTTCTACAAGCCGGAGCGTAGTGCGGATAATGGCGGCACACAACTGGGCGGGCGGGATACCGGGGCCTACATGCAGTTGATTGTCGGGACCTTCTTCTGATTCAAAATCCTGGGGCTGTTACGCAGCCCCGGCGATTTCAAGCAAAACCTTGCTCTCGCAGCCAGCGCCGCACCATCACTTGCTGTTCATCCAGAAGACCTGGCAGCACGACCTCAAGTGCTTGCCCGCCCTGTAGCCTCTGCACCACAGGCGCCAACTCCACCCCCTGCAAATGCCAAACCCCCAACGGCTGATCCGCCGTCACCACCACCTCAGCCTCATCCACCCACCCATCACGCAGTACAGGCCGCCGCTCGACCCGCACCGCGTTCCAATCCGCAGCCATATGCAGCGGCTGCGCATCCGGCCAGCTTTGCCGCCGCCCCCAGAACGGCTGCCCTGCGCGCCCCTGCTCCTGTCCATAGAAATCCCGCCCGATCCGGGCAAAGCGCAAGAACAGTTGTTCGACCCGCTGCTGGTGAAACTGCCGCGCCAGCCCCGCGCGCTCCGGTTTGCGCAACAACGTATTGATCACCACCGGCGCCTGCAACGCCGAAGACAGTGACTGGAAAATCCCGTTGCCCGACAGCGGATCAACGGCCATCGCCGCATCGCCGACCCGTATCCAGTCCTGCCCTACACACTCGCCGGCCAGAATTGCAGTGCTGCTGCGTGCATGCACCTGTGCCGGAACCAGCGCCTGGGCATCAAACAACTCGGCAACCAGCGCGCTGCAGGCTCGCCGCACCACGCAGTAATCCGCCAACCCGGCCTTACCCGGCAGCCCGGCTGCGTCAAGGGTGACTTGCCAGTAACAGCGGCCATCCTCCAACCGCGCCATCCACGCCCAGCCATCCTCCAGGCTTTCCACCGCCGACGCAGGCGCCCCCGGGCTACCCTGCCACACGTTAAGCAGGCTAACCGTTTCCGGCCCACGCAGGCGATCCGGGGCCAGCGGTGCCTGACGGCCTCTGGCCTCGACGAGGAAATCAGCGATCAGCACCTGCCCATCGTCCAGGCGAACATGATGACCGCCCTCGTGCACAACCTCGCGCACCCGCCCCTCGACCACACTCACGCCGGCACGCTGAAGGTCGTCGCGCAGCGCCCGGTCAAAACGCTGTCGATCGAGCAAGAACTCCTGGTTCATTTGCAGGTGCTGGCCATTCCAGTGCACCTGCCGGGTAGCCGGCATGGCCGCCTGGCTCAAGGCCCCGCCAAGGCCTGCATGTCGCAAGCCCTCCAGCACCCGCTGCGAAACCCCTTCAACTGCCGCGAAACGGCGCCACTCCGACACCACCGTCACCGAGTAGCCCAGCCGGCGCAGGCCGATGGCCGTGGCAGCACCCGCAGGGCCAGCACCCAGCACCACAATGCGCGGTTCAGGCATGGCCAACACCTCGTCGCTCGGGGCCGGTATACGCCGCATTGCTGCGCAGCCAGTCGTAAACCTGCTGGCGACCCATGCCCGGCTCGTCACGCAACAACGCTGCAATCCTTCCGCTCAAGGCCGCGCAGCCCAGGCTCGCGCCCGCCCTGCCGCCCGTGCCCACGTAGCCGCCAAAGTCTGCCTGCCGCGTACCCAGCCACGACCACTCGCCCGGGGCGCAGCGGGCATCGCCGGTCACCCGGATCACCCCGCTGTAGCTGGCCGGGTACACCGCCCCGCCTTGCGCCGGGCTGGATGCGCACAACAGCACACCCGCTGCCAACGCTTCGGCGCAAGCCTGGTGTAGCACAGGGCGGTCCTGCTGCAGGCCAAGGCTAAGGTTGACCAAGGTAGCCCCCGCCTCCACCAGCCACAGCAGCGCGGCAGCCACCTGCAAAGCGCTGGTGCTGGCCTGGGCGCTGAACACCTGGGCCACCAGCAGCGGCACCGGCCCAGCCTCACGCTGCACGCCGGCAAGCACCGCGCCGCCATGCCCCAGCTGGTCGGGCTGCAGCCCTCCTTCACGCAACTGGCCGTCTTCCAGCCAGAAACGGCGGGCAGCCAGCAAACCGTTGGCCTGCTCCGGCGAGCAGCCGCTGTCGATGATGCCAACACGCACGTCAGTGCCCATGTTTGATTGCCTCCTGCGGCAGCACCTGCAACTGGCCATCATGCAGTTGCAAGTGCAGGTCGGCATCGGCCAGTGTCGAAGCTCGGTGACTGATCAGGATGCGCGTGCGGCCAGCGAAAAGCTGGTCGATGGCCGCGATCACTTCGCGCTCGGTGGCTTCGTCCACTGCGGACGTCGCTTCGTCCAGTACCAATATCGCCGGGGCCTGCAACACTGCACGGGCGATGGCGATGCGTTGTTTCTGCCCGCCGGACAACTGCTGGCCACGTTCGCCCAGCAAGCCATCCAGGCCCAATGGCAGGCTTTCGACCAGGCTGTCCAGCCGCGCCAGGCGCACGACCCGCTCCAGCTCTGCACGGCTGGCTTCAGGCACACCATAGGCAAGGTTCTGCGCCAGGGTGCCGCGAAACAGCACGATGTCCTGGCTGACCACCGCAATGCGCCGGCGCAACGCGGCCAGGTCCAGGTCACGCAGGTCGGTGCCATCCAGCAGGATGCGCCCGGCGTCCGGGTCGTAGAAGCGCTGCAACAGGTCAATCAGGGTCGACTTGCCCACCCCCGAGGCACCGCTGATGGCCACCTTCAGGCCTCCCGGCACACACACCTGCACGTTGTTCAGTACGGCACCTTGGCGCCCTTCATGGGCAAAACCCAGGCCTTCAAGGCGCAGCTCACCGGGGCCATCGGGTATCGGCTTCGGGTTGTTCGCCGGGCGCACGGCCACAGCCTCCTGCTTCAGCTCCATCACCCGTCCCAGGCTCACGGCCATGCGCTGTACCGCTACATACAGGCCCAGCAGGCTCTGCACCGGGCCTACTGCCATGCCCATGTAGGTGGAAAAAGCGATCAGCGCGCCCAACTGCCAAGTGCCCTGGATCACCCACCAGCCGCCGACCAGAAACGCGCAAGCGCGGCACCAGGAGGTGAGCGTGCCGGGGATGGCCTGGGTGAAGAACTCGGTCACCTGCACTTTAAGCAACTGGCGCATGTAGCCTTGCCCAAGCTGGTCCAGGCGCCCAGCCTCGCGGCCTTGCTGCCCGGACGCCTGAATGAACTTCATCGCCGGCAAAGTCTCAACCAGGAACGACGACACATCCGCCGAACGTTCGCGCAGGTTGCGCACTTCGCGCTCCACCTTGCGCCGCATCCAGCGCAGCCACAGCACTTCTATCGGTACCAACAGCGCCAACAGCAACGACAGTTGCCACGACAGCATCAGCATCAGCGCCACCGCCCCCACCAGGCCGATCACCGCCGACACCGCCGAGAACAGTGAGTCCACGGCAAAGCGCTGGATCTCCGCCACGTCGCCGTCCAGCCGCGAAAGAATGTCGCCCATGCGCCGCCGCCCATAGAACGTTGGCGACAACTGCTGCAGGTGGCGGTAGAGGTCATCGCGCAGGGCAAACAGGATGCGCCCCGACAGGCGCGTGTGCAGGTAGCGGTTGACCCCGGCCAGCACCGTACCCAGCAGGCCTGCGCCGATCATGATCGCCGCCATGTGCCAGAGGGTCTGGTAATTCTTGGCCAGCAGCCCCTCGTCGATCAGCGTCTTGACCAGCCAGGGCTGCGCCAACGCCAGCAGCGAGGCGCCCAGCGACAGGCCCAGCAACAGGCCGATGGCGCGCCGGTGCGGGCGCACGAAACCATACAGCCAGGCCAATGCCTGGCGCATGAGTACAGGGTCGCTGGACTCCACCAGCCTTGCGAACAATGGGCCCATGGTTCAGCCGCGCAACTGTTTGAGCTTGCGGTACAACGTTGCCCGGCTGATGCCCAGGGCCTCGGCGGCGGCCGACACGTTACCCTGATGGCGCGCCAGCGCACCGCGAATCAATTCCAGTTCGTTGTCCTTGAGGCTGCCAGAGGGCGCCGTGCCGCTGGCCAGTTCGTCCAGCAGGCAATCCGTCAGGTGGTCGAGTGTCAGCACCTGCTCACCGTCCTCGCGCATGGCCAGCGCCGTGCGTACCACCATCTCCAGCTGGCGGATGTTGCCCGGCCAGTCGAAGCCTTCCAGCAAGGCGGCCAATGCCGGGTCTAGCGTAACGCCGCGGGCATCGGACTTGTCCAGCAACCCCTGAATGATCGCGGCCAGGTCATCACGCTCGCGCAGCGCCGGCAAGCGCAGCGACACGCCGTTGACCCGGTAGTACAGGTCTTCGCGAAAGTGCTGCTCCTGCACCAGGCGTTTAAGGTCACGGTGAGTGGCGCAGATCAGCGCCACATCGATGTCCTGCTCGTCACCCGCACCCAGCGGTGCCACGCGGCGCTCCTGCAATACCCGCAGCAGGCGCGCTTGCAAGGCCAGCGGCATGTCGCCGATTTCGTCCAGGAACAGTGTGCCACCATGGGCCTGCATCAACCGCCCGACCATGCCGCCCCGGCGGGAACCGGTGAAGGCGCCCTCGCGGTAGCCAAACAGTTCGGACTCGATCAAACCTTCAGGTATGGCTGCGCAGTTGACGGCCACGAACGCTTTGTCGGCACGCGGGCTGGCCTGGTGCAAGGCCCGGGCGACCACTTCCTTGCCGGTACCGGTCTCACCCAGCAGCAGCACTGGCAGGCCATTGCCCAGCCCTTGACGGGCCATGCGCAGGTTGCGCGCCAGGCGTGGATCGCCGCCGGCCAATGCATCGAGCGCGGGAGACTGCTTGCCGAGCGTCGGTTTGCTGGCTGGCGTACCACCATTTACCCGGCCATGGCGCGGCAACTGCAAAGCGCGGAAGTAGAACTCGCCCTTGGCCGTTTGAACGCTGCTCACCCCGCCCTGCCACAGGCGTGCAATAAACGCAGGTGAACGTTCGCCGAGCAGGTCTGTGCTGCGCCGGCCAATCAGCTCATGGCGCGGCACCTGAAGCAGTTGGCAGGCACTGTCGTTGGCGGCCAGCACTTCACCATCCAGGCTCAGCGCCAGCAAGCCGTGCCAGGCGCTGTTGAGGTATTGCGGTCGGCTGTGGAAGGCCAGCACCAGTTGCTCTGGGTGGCACAGGCCGAACATTCGGCTTTCGATGTTGCCGGCGGCCAGCATCAGCGTCGAGAGGCTGTCCTGTGGCTGCGCCATCACCCCTTCACGGGTGATATCGAGCACACCGATCACCTCGCCACGCGGGTCGCGCAGGGGCACAGAGGTGCAGGAGAACGGGCTGAGGCGGTCGAGGTAGTGTTCACCGCAGTTGATCAACGTCGGCCGGCCTTCAACCACGGCCGTGCCGATGGCATTGGTGCCGCGCAGCGACTCGCTCCAGCAACTGCCCGGGTGCAGGTCGCGCAGGCCCTCGCGGCCGAGCACGTGGGTCTGGCCTTCGATGGCCAGCACATTGGCCTTGGCATCGCCAAGGATGACGATGCCCGACTTGCCCTGACGAGCGACCAGGTAGTCCAGTTCGGGGGTAACGGCGTCGACCAGCAGGCGGTTGCGTTCCAGCAACATGCGCAGGTCATGACCCTGCTCCAGGCCCAGGCCGACCTGCTCGCCTTGCAGGCAATCCAGGCCATGGCCCAGGCTGCGCCGCCAGGAGGCGTCGATTTCGTCGCGCAGCATGCCCAACGGCAGCTCGCCCTCGCTGGCCAGCTTCAGGCGGGCTTGGCGGGATTCGTGCAGCGGGTCTTGGGCGTTTGTTATTAGTTGTCGCGCCATTTTCTACTCCGGCTGTACCCCGCGAAGGTGGCGGGGAACGGGCTTGGGAATTTTCCGCAGTGTGCGGGAGAAATCCCTGGCCGTCATCAGGCTGGGGTAGAAGGTGGCATATGGTGACGTTAACGTAAAGGGACAGTGCCGCCGTGGGCAGCTGCGTAGCCTATACCGGCCCCTTCGCGGGCAAGCCCGCTCCCACAGGGATAGCGTGATCCCAAAGGCTACGCAGTACCTGTGGGAGCGGGCGTGCCCGCGAAGAGGCCCTCAAGGCAAATCACAACTGCCGTCGGCTATCACTCAGCTTGCGGCCACGCCCTTCTGCCGGGCCAGTTGCTGCCTCTCCACCCCATCCAGCAACGCTTCCACCACCGCTTTGGCCGAATCCAGCCCATGGTCATTGCTCAACAGCAGATCGCGGCAAGTCCCCTTGGCCAGCTCCAACGCCTTGAGGTTGGTTGCAAACGCCCCCTTGAGCAGCGTGGACAGGTGCACCAGCGCATCTTCGTAGTCCACCCCCGAACGCACGGCAAACAACGGTGGATGGCTGCATTCACAAGTCGAGAAACTGGAGGCCGCCGTGGTGGCGCGTGCGGGAGGATCAGGTAAGCCTTTTGTCATTGTGTCGCTCCTTGATTCACTGGAGCCGCCACACAACGTGACCAAACGAATGGGTGGCGACTGTACGCGGGTTGGTCAACCGGGAATCAAGGAAACCGGCGCGCACGGAGGCGCCCCACGCACAGCCGCCATAAAACGAAACAGCCGGGCACAAAAAAGCGCCAACTGTATCGCAGAGCGGGCGCTTGTGCGCCTTGATGATTGCGGGTGACCAAACCCGGCTGCTGGATTGACAGCAGCGGGCAAAGACTACTGGGGTCAGGGAAGGGTTTCAAGCTGAAGGCATGCGCCGTAACACTTCTGTTGGCTGCACCGGCCTCTTCGCGGGTAAACCCGCTCCTACAGGGATAGCGTGATCTCAAAGGCGACGTAGTACCTGTGGGAGCGGGCGTGCCCGCGAAGAGGCCCTCAAGGTCAATCACGGCTGCTGATTCTGGCTCAGGTACTTGTCCACGGTCGCCTTGCCATCCGCTGGATCCCCCACCACCTGCCACAACCGCCGCTCGATCCCACAAGCGCCAGACGCCTCGGTACCCCAACGCATTCATCTTCGGCATTCTCACTGATAAATCTGCCAGTTCTCCAATGCTGCGTCAGCACCTTAAACTACGCATGTCGCGTCGACTCAGGACTTTGGCACATGGCTATCGATACCTGCTATTTCTATCAGGGATCACAACCCAACGTTATCCGAGAGTTCGTAACGCTTTGCCATCACAGAATTCCTTTCCGTAGGTGGCCGCCCCCCTACAGGATTCCAACTTCCGAAGCGCGCCGATTGGGTTTCTCGGGATTTCGTACAGAGCCTAAGTTCACTCACGGGTGAGGACAGGCATTTCTGGAATATTGGTGCGCACCACTCTATTAATTTGCTGCATGAGGGCAGAGTGTGCACTTTCATGCGATATGAATTCTAGCGCGTGTAATTCTTTTAACCCACTCCACGCGCTTAAGCTACTGGCACCCCTTTCAACATAGTGGCTCAACGCACTAACCACCATGCTATCTGGTATTTTACTTAAATTTTTTCCCCCTTTGTCCCGCGCAGCCGCAACCATTTTGTCCGCGTAACTCTGAGGATCGAAATCTGGGTAGCGGGCTACTTCTTGACTTACCGTCTTCCAAAACTTATGGGGCACTGCCCGCTTCATCTGGCTGTCTGGACCCACCGTAGAGGAAGGCCGAAGCTTGACATTTTTTACGGCTTTAACCATCTTTTCCATAATGGATAGCGGCAGTAAATTTGAATCCCCCTGGATAGCGTGTGACTGCCGGCTTATACCATAAGATTTTTTATATTCAGGAGCGGAAGTCTTGACTGGAACTTTCATCCGCCCGTCAGCGTCCAGATAATTGATAGGATCGCCCTCACAATAGGTGTACGCATTGATCCCACCCGCGCCAAATGGACTTAGCACATCAGCTGAACAGAATCGCATCAGCACCGAGCTGTAGGCACGTACTCCATTGCCAAGCAGATCGTATCCAGACATGACGTCCCGATGCTCACCATTGTAACCAAGGATAGATTCTCTTGATGCAACCTCATCAAAGCCATAAGGGCTATAGCATCGACTGTTCCGCACCTTAATAATGGAGTTTTGCCGATCCACAGCCAGAAGCAGCTGCATTTTCTCACCAATTTCCCCTAACACAAATTCAGCGCCAGCAAATACACTACCGGTCTTGCCAGCAGTCAGCTTGGTAGCTAGTCGCTGCCCCTTGTAAAAATAGCTAGACATCGTTTGCTCCATCGTCAGCCAACCTTTACGAAAGAATTGATCAACATCAACACAGGCGCAACTATCAATAATGTCAGGTCAAAGGTATGTCGCCTGCACCGGCCTCTTCGCGGGTAAACCCGCTCCTACAGGGATAGCGTGATCCCAAAGGCTACGCAGTACCTGTAGGAGCGGGTTTACCCGCGAAGAGGCCCTCAAGGCGAATCACAACTGCCGTCGGCTATCACTCAGCTTGCGGCCACGCCCTTCTGCCGGGCAAGTTGCTGCCTCTCCACCCCATCCAGCAACGCCTCCACCACCGCTTTGGCCGAATCCAGCCCATGGTCATTGCTCAACAGCAGATCCCGGCAGGTTCCTTTGGCCAGCTCCAACGCTTTGAGGTTGGTTGCAAACGCCCCCTTGAGCAGCGTGGACAGGTGCACCAGCGCATCTTCGTAGTCCACCCCTGACCGCACGGCAAACAGCGGCGGATGGCTGCATTCACAAGTGGAGAAACTGGAGGCCGCCGTGGTGGCGCGTGCGGGAGGATCAGGTAAGCCTTTTGTCATTGTGTCGCTCCTTGATTCACTGGAGCCGCCACACAACGTGACCAAACGAATGGGTGGCGACTGTACGCGGGTTGGTCAACCGGGAATCAAGGAAACCGGCGCGCACGGAGGCGCCCCACGCACAGCCGCCATAAAACGAAACAGCCGGGCACAAAAAAGCGCCAACTGTATCGCAGAGCGGGCGCTTGTGCGCCTTGATGATTGCGGGTGACCAAACCCGGCTGCTGGATTGACAGCAGCGGGCAAAGACTACCGAGGTCAAGGAAGGGTTTCAAGTTGAGGGCATTTGTCGTAATACTTCTGTCAACTGCACCGGCCTCTTCGCGGGCAAGCCCGCTCCCACAGGGACCGCGTGATCTCAAAGGCTACGCAGTACCTGTGGGAGCGGGCTTGCCCGCGAAGAGGCCCTCAAGATCGATCACGGCTGCTGATTCTGGCTCAAGTACTTGTCCACCGTAGCCTTGCCATCCGCTGGATCCCCCGCCACCTGCCACAACCGCCGTTCAATCCCCTGCGCCAGCAAGTGCCCTACCGCTGACTCGATTGCCGACAGCACGCACAGCTGCGCCGGTTCGTTGGTGGTGTACCCCACTTCAGCCTCCAGCAGCTTCTTGAACTCGATGAACTTGAACACCCCGGCACTGCGCCCGACCGAGTAGATGGTCTTGCTGGTCATCACGTTGGCCAGCACCTGCCCGGTGCGCACGTCTACCGCTCGCAGGTTCACGGTCACCTGGTCCACCCGGTACTCGCGGGAGATATCGATCCCCAGGTAACGCGCCCCCTCCCCGCCGCTGCGCACGTTGGTGTCGTAGGCGATGATGCCGCCCTCCAGCATCAGGTTGGCGGCCTGCAGCGGTGGCAGCTCGCCCATGATGTTTTCCGGTACATCCGGTTTTTTCTGCGAAGCACGGATGATCTTGCGCTCGGTCAGCAGGTTCTGCAGGCCTTCACGCTCCAGCACCACGAACCAGCCGCTGGCGCTCAGGGCGTCCATCAGCATGCTGGCTGCACCCTGGGTGACGCTGGTGGAGAACGAGCTGGCCGGGGTGGGTTTGTACTGCCCGGTCTGGTCGCGGAAGCCGTACACCACCGCCATCAACCGGCCTTTGGGCCGTGGCATGTTGATCAGGTCGTAGTAGGTCGAGGCGCGCGGGGTCAGGGTCGGGGTTTCCGAGTCCTGTTCGGCCGACATGGGTTCGCGCAGGCTGCAACCACTTTGCAGGCCCAGGGCGGTGAGGATCAGCAGCGTGCTCAGCAGACGTTTCATGGTGTTCTCTCCCCAACAGAAAAGCCCTTCCCTCTCAGGGGTTCAGGCCGCTGACCTCAATGATCGAAATTTCTCCTGTGGCGCGATCGGTGACCTTGATGCTCAAGGCCCCGGAATCGTCGATGACGTCGATGAGAAACGCATCGGTCGCCATGCTGCCGGTGCTGCCGTTACTGATGTTGTCCAGCAACTGCGACAACATCCGCGACTCCAGCTGGTTGCTGAAGCGCTCCAGGGCCGTGGTGCCGGTAAAGGCCGAGGCACGGTCCTTGAGGTCGGGGTCGTCGTAGTCGTTCTGCGCCTGGGCGTTGTTCAGCAGCCAGGTGCCGTTGAGCGGGTTGCCGCCAAAGGCCGGGTTGACCGGGGTGTACACCAGCTCGGTGGCCTGGGCAGCACAGGCGCTGACCAGCAGGCAGGCGGCAATGCAACGGGGTATGCGGTGGTTCATAGCTCGTCCCTCTCCAAGTCGGTGGTGTCCTGTAGCAGGCGTTGCAGCTTGCGTTGAATGATCTGCTGCTTGACCAGGTCGGCGGCTGCAACGGCCTCGTCTTTGAGCTCGGTGGTGTTCGGGGGCAGGAAGCGGCGGTACATGACCTCACGTTCGAACTCCACGGTAACCAGGCTGCCCCAGCGCGCATCCGGGCGTTCGCGTACCACCAGGTTGAAATCCAGGCGGCTGGTGGCCCGCAGGCGGTCGGCGAAGTAGTAGTAAAAGTCGTGGCCGATGTGCGAGATGGTGTTGTCGACGATGAAGCCCTGCATCTCGTCCTCGCTCGAGGCCTTGGCCGACGTGGCCAACACCAGCAGCATGCTCAGGCAGAGTGCGGCCAGGGTATTCATGGCGTGTCTCCCGGGCCGCTGTGGGTTTGCACACCGTCGGCGCCTTCGTTGAAGGCCTGCTCGGCGACGAACTGCCAGTCGCTGTAGTGTTCCAGCCCTTCGAAACCGGTCCACTCGGCGCTGAAGCCACTGCGCTTGAACGGGGTGGCGTCCGAGCGGCTGTGCACACCTGTGATGCGGCCGTCGATCGAGCGCAGCAGGCCCCACTCGTCGCTGTTGGTAATGGGGTCGGGGTAGAGCCTGCGAATGTGCCGTTTGGCCTGCGGAAAGCGGTTGTCCTGCAGCAGGTCGGCCAGGTCTTGCGGATACTGGGCCAGGCCCGGCGAGGCACGGTAGTAGCTGCGCAAGGCCTGGGCGTACTGGCTGCCCACCCACAGCAGTTGGCGTTCTCGGTCGCGCTGGGCGGCGCTGGCCCAGATCGTGCCGGTGGCGGCCAAGGCCACGCTGCTGACTGCAATCAGCAAGAGCACACCCAGGTAGGTGAAGCCGCCGTTGGCCTTACCATTCAGCGAAGAGGCTGCCATCACGCGCCCTCCCTGTGGCACCGCTCTTGATATCGGCCACGCCGCCCGCCACGCCTTCAGGCGGTGGCACCAACTGCCAGGCGTCGCTGCGCTCGGTGATCGGGTCGACCGGGGTGTTGCGCAGGTAGCGCTGTTCCACCAGTTGCTCCAGCGAATCCGGGTAATGGCCGGTGTCGCCGTAGTAGTGGTCCAGCGCCTCGCGCAGCACCGACAGGCTCTGGCGCAGGGTGGCCTCGCGGGAGCTTTCCAGGCTGTTGAAATAGCGCGGCATGGCGATGGTCAGCAGCGTGGCGATGATCGCCATCACCACCAACAGCTCGATCAGGGTGAAGCCTTTGCTGCGTTTCATGGCTGTCACCATTGCCCGTAAGGGATGTTGTTGAGGCCTTTGCCGCGGGCCTTTGAGTACACGTCGAACACGTCTTCGCCTTCGCGCGGGTTGTCGGGGCTGCTGTCGTAAGCGCGCAGGCCCCAGCCGCCTTCGTCCCTGTCCTTGGCCGCCACCAGCGGGTCGTGCGGGATGCGCCGCAGGAAGTAGAACTTCGCGCCCTTGGCACTGCGCACGTCGCGCACGCCCTCCACCAGCACCTGCAGGTTTGGCGGGTAACCGCTGGCGTCCAGGCGCTTCTCGATGTAGCCGGCATCGAAAGCCCGCTTGTAGGCGTCGATGGCGTCGCGAATCTGGTACAGCGCCTCACGCAGTTGCTGCTCCTTGCCGCGGCGCACCACGGTTTCGGTCAGCGGCGCGGCCATGCTGGCCAGCAGCCCGAGCAGTGCCAGGGTCAGCACCACCTCGATCAGGCTGAAGCCCTGCATGCGGCGCTGCGCTTTCATGGCCGAGGGCTCCCGTTGACCGGGGCGACTGCCATCTGGCTGTCCACCACCGGCGCGTCGGTGGTCGGCGCATTGCCGGGTACGTCCATGGGTGACAGCGGTGCCATCTGGCGTACCTGCATGGCCGACTCGGTACCGGTGGAAAACTCCATGTCCGACGGGCTCTGGTACGGCAGGTTGCGCACGATGCGCGGGGTAATCGCCAGCACCAGTTCGCTTTTGCTCATGTCGTCCTTGTTGCTGCCGAACAGCCGGCCCAGGCCAGGAATATCGCCGAGCCCCGGAATCTTGTTGCCGCTGGCGTTGTGGTCGTTGCGCACAAGCCCGGCCAGCACCTGGGTTTCGCCATCGTGCAGGCGCAGGCTGGTCTGGGCGTTGCGGGTGTCGACCTGGACCGGAATGGTGCCCTGGCGGGTGGCCTCCAGCGGGGTGGCGTTACTCACTTCCAGCGCCACCTTGATCGCCACCTCGTTGTTCAGGTGCACGGTAGGCTGCACTTCAAGCTTCAAACCGACGTCCAGGTAGGTGACGCTTTCGGTGATCACCGGGCCCTGAGTGGACGGCACCGAGGTGGCGCTGATGATCGGTACCCGCTGACCGATGTGAATACGTGCCTGCTCGCGGTTGCTGACGCGGATCACCGGGCTGGCCAGGGTGTTGATGTCCTTGTCCTGGGCGTTGATCTTGGCCTGCGGTGCTGGCGCAATGCTGATGCGGCTGGAATCGATGCCACGCAACTGGTCGAGCACGCTTACCGGCTTGCCGTCGTTGCTCAACACGCCGAAAGTGTTGGGCCATTGCAGGCCAAGGTCGAGGATGCGCGAGGTGGCCACTTCCATCACCTCCACTTCCAGCACCACCTCGGGGTTGGACTGGTCCTGCGACTGCAGCAGCTTCTCGGCCATGCGCACGGCGTCCGGGGTGTCGCGCATGGTCAGGGTGTTGAGGCGCTCGTCAACGAACACGTCGCGGGTCTTGAGCATGGTCTTGACCATGTTCAGCGCGGTGTTGGCATCGATGCTGGTGAGGTAGAAGGTGCGCATGACCAGTTCCTGGTAGTCCTTGGTCTTCTGCGGCGAGTCGGGGTACACCATCACGGTGTTATCGTTGACGATCTTCTGGCGCAGCTGGTTCTGCTCCAGCAGCAGCGCCACGGCGTCCTCGATGCGCACCTCGCGCACGAAGATGGTGGCCTTCATGTCCGGGCGCATGTCCTTGTCGAAGATGAAGTTGATGCCGGCAACCTGGGACAGCACTTCGAAGATGGTCTTCAGGTTGGCATCGCGAAACTCCAGGGTGACCGGCCGCTCCAGCTTGCTGCGCAGCTGTGGGTAGGGCTGCGCGGTGCGCGCCTGGACGTTTTCGATGTCGCTGCGCAGCGCCATGCCTTTCTGGTTCTGCGGGTCCAGGCGCAGCACTTCGCGCATATAGCGCTCGGCGCCGAACAGGTCGCCCTGGCGCAGCGCGGCCTGGCCCAGTGCAACACGCTCGTCGAGGGTGCGAATCAGCTCCAGTTGGCGGATGCCTTCCTGGGCACGGCGGTTGTTCGGCTCCAGGGTCAGCACCCGACCGTAGCCCATGCGGGCATTGGCGAAGTCATGGCGGATACGGTCGGCATCGGCCTGGGTGATCAGCGCCTCGACAGCGGCCTGACGGCTATGGGCCAGGGCGATGTTCAGCTCGGTATCGCGCGGGTCGTCGCGCAAGGCCTCTTCCAGCCGGGCGATCCCGGCTTCGTACTGGCCCTCTTTCATCAGCTGGTCACTGTCCTTGCGAACCGCACTGGAGCCGCAGCCGGCAATGGCCACGCACAGCGCCACCAGCAGGAACGGGGCAGGTTTGCACAGCTTTGACGACTTCATGGTGCGCTCCCTACAGACAAAGTCTGCGACTGATGCAAAGGCAGGTAGACCAGGCTCAGCTCTTCGGCCGATACCCGATCGAGGCGGTAGGTGTCTTCGATCACGTCGCCCTGGCGCACGACGTAGAGTTTTTCGCCGCTCTGCAAAAAGATTTGCAGGTCGTCGTTGGTACCCATGCGGCCGATGAACTGGAACGGCAGCGCCGGGGCGGTCGGCGCAGCGGCTACGACTGGCGCGGCGACGACGGGTTGTTCGGTGACGGTGGCCACGGCCTGGGGTTTGGTCCATTGCTGCTTGGGGAACAAATCTCTGGAGGCCTGTTCCGGCCCTTTCGCGGGCTCGCCCGCTCCCACAGGATTTGTGGGTGTCGCTGAACCTGTGGGAGCGGGCGAGCCCGCGAAGGCCGCGACGCCGTCGTCCTGGCCAAACCAGTGCCCCGGTGCCCAGGCCAACGCCGCGCTCACCCCGAGGAAGCCGGCCCAGATGACTGCACGTTGTGTGTTCATCACGACCTCGACAGGTAAAGGGTCATGCGCAGGCGAGCATTCAGCTCGCTATCGCCGATGCGTTTGCGTTGCAGCTCGAGGTCTTCCAGCACCAGGGTCGGCAGTTGCTTGAGCAGGCCCTTGAGGAAGCCGCGAATCTGCGGGTAGCTACCACGCACCGGCAGCACGATCTGGTAGCGCGCCAGCTGGGTCTTGGGGTCGACGCCCAGGGCATACTCGCCACGGGCCAGGCTGATGTGCTCGGCACTGGCCAGGTGGTAAAGGCGCTCGATCAGTTCGCTGGCCTGGGGCTGGCCCGGCAGCTGCTGGCGCAGGCTGTCGAGCGCCTGCTGCTCGGGTTTGACGGCGATTTTCAGCTCGCCACGCTTGACCCGCTCCACCTGTACGCTGGCATCCGCCTCGGTGGCACGCAGCTCGCGCACGCTCTGCCACTGCGGCAGCACCCCGGCGCACACCACGCCCACGGCCAGCAGGCCTACCGCCACCGCCGCCAGACCAACCGGGCCAACGCGGCGCAGGCGCTCCTGGAGGATCAGGCTGTTCAGCTCAAGGGCGCGCATGGCCGGTCTCCCAGGTGGCGGTGAGGGTGAAGCGCACCGGGTGCTCAGGCTGCGCGGCCAACACCTCGTGGTTGAGCAGCGACACATCGCTGAGCTCGTCGCTGGCTTCCAGGCGCTGGTGGTACTGCAGCATCGCTTCCAGGTTGCGTGCCTCGGCGGCGATGCGTACCTGGCCCTTGCGCGCGTCCGGGGTCAGGCCAAGCAACGCCACGTCGTCCTGCGGCATGGCTTCGAGCATGCTGAACAACTGCTGCCATGGGCGTTGCAGTTGCTGCGACACACTGCGCATCTGCGCCAGGCGCTCGGCCTGCTCACGGCTGGCGGCCGTGCTTTGCGGGGCGGCAGTGGCCGGACGGCGGCCCAGTTGCAGCTCCAGGCTGTGCACGCTGTCTTCCAGCTCCACCTGCTCGTTCTGCAAGGTGTACTGAAGCAATACCAGGCCTGCGACCAGGGCACTGCCCAAGGCCAGCAGCGACCAGGCCAACGGGCCGCTGCGCCGGGGTTGGAATTCCAGTTCGAGGCGGCGCATGTCAGGCCACCGCCCGCCACATGGCGCACAACGGGTCGGCTTCGCTGGCCGGCTGGCACAGCTGCACCGCCGCCAGTTGCGGCACGTCGCCCCGGCCTGGGGCATGCAGGTACACCCGGGGCAGGTGCTCGCCATACAGTTCGCAGGTGCGCTCGATCAGCGCTTGCAGGGCCTGGTCACTGTCGGCGCAACCTTGCGCCAGCACTTGCTGCCAGGCGCCACCCGCAGCCAGCAGCAGCACGCTACGGCGCGGCTCGGCCAGCACGAACAGGAAGTCACCCTGCGCCAGCTGTGACGAGCAGCGGTTGTAGGCGGCCATCAGGTACGGCTGCACCGAGCGCAGGCTCAGGCGGCTTTCCCGGCCCAGCCCCTGCAAGCGTTGCAACAGGGCTTCGGGCAGTGCCGTGGCGATACGGGCGACACCGGCAGGCTCGGGCGACAGCACGATGCGCCAGTCGTCCAGCGGCTGCCCGTAGAGGTTTTCGAAGCAGGCCCGGGCATAAGCGTCCAGCTCGCGTGGGTGGCCAATGGCATCACTCCAGGGCACCAGGCAGAAGCGGCTGTAGCGGGCCGACAGCAGCACCCGCAACTGGGCGCCACGTACAGCATGCTCGGCCAGCAGCGCGGCCAGTGCGTCGACGGCAGCTTCCCAGGCCGGTTGGGCGGCGTCGCAGCTGAACTCGCGGCTGCCCAGCCACTGGTGTTGGTGTTTGTGCCAGCAACCCAAGCCGACACCCTCGGCGCCGAGCACGGCGCAGAAACGATCAGATGAATGTGACACGGTTGATCTCCTCAAGGGTGGTGCGGCCATCACGGACCAGGTCCAGGGCCGAGGCGCGCAGCAGGCGCAGGCCGCGCTGGCAGGCGAGTGTCTTGATTTGCGACAGGGGGCGGCGCTCGACGATCATCTGGCGCAGGTCGTCGTCCAGGTGCAGCAGTTCGGCAATGGCGCTGCGGCCGCGGTAGCCACTGCCACGGCACTGGCCGCAGCCCTGCACGCGGACGAACTTCCAGCCGGCCACGCCCTCGCGGGTCAGGCCCGAGCCATACAGGGTGTCGTCATCGTGTTCGCAGGGCGTGGCGCAGTGCGGGCAGGCCAGGCGGATCAGGCGCTGGGCCAGCACCGCGTTCAGTGCAGAAACGAAGCTGTAGGGGTCGACCTGCATCTGGCTGAAGCGGCCAATCACGTCGAACACGTTGTTGGCGTGGATGGTGGTGAACACCAGGTGGCCGGTGAGTGCCGACTGCACGGCGATTTGCGCGGTGTCCGGGTCGCGGATTTCACCCACCAGGATCTTGTCCGGGTCGTGGCGCAGGATCGAGCGCAGGCCACGGGCGAAGGTCAGGCCCTTCTTCTCGTTCACCGGAATCTGCAGCACGCCGGGCAACTGGTACTCGACCGGGTCTTCGATGGTGATGATCTTGTCCACGCCGTGGTTGATCTCGCTGATCATGGCGTACAGGGTGGTGGTCTTGCCGCTGCCGGTGGGGCCGGTAACCAGGATCATGCCGTAGGGTTCGGCGGCCAGTCGGCGCAGGGCGCGCAGGGTTTCGTCGGCAAAACCCAGGGCCTGCAACTGCACGCCGCTGACCCGGTCAGACAAGTCCTGCTTGTCGAGCACCCGCAGCACGGCGTCTTCGCCAAAGATGCTGGGCATGATCGATACGCGGAAGTCGATTTGCCGGTCACCCACGGCGACCTTGAAGCGGCCGTCCTGGGGGACGCGCTTTTCACCGATGTCCAGTTCGGCCATGACCTTGATGCGCGAGATCACCTGGTCGGCAAACGCGCTGCCACTGGCCTTGCCAGCACCGTTGAGCACACCGTCGATGCGGTACTTGATGGTCAGGCCCTGCCCGGTCATGCCCAGGTGGATGTCACTGGCGTGCAGCTTGAGGGCGTCGTACAGGGTGGAGTTGACCAGCTTGACCACGCGGCTCTGGTCTTCGCTGATGCTGGCCAGCGACAGGCGTTGCAGCGGGTCGCCTTCGCTGCTGGCCTCGGCGTCATGGTCGAGGGCATCGACGGCGTGGAAGCTTTCTTCGTGGCGGGCCAGGAAGGTGGCCAGCTCGGCGGCGTGGGCCAGGTAAAGTGGCGCGCCTTGCAGCACATCGTCGATCCAGGCCAGGCGGGCGGGGTCGAAGGGGTCGGCGAACACGCCCAGCAGTTGGCCGCCCTGCTCGATCAGCACGAATTCGCGTTTCAGGCACTGGGCCAGGGCCACCTTGTCGAAGCGCGGGGTACTGGCCAGCAGGCTGTGGCTGTCCAGCACCGGGTAGTGCAGGGTCAGGCCGAGGCGGCGGGTGAAGGTGTCCGGGCTGTCGCAGGCCAGGCGTTCCAGGCAATTGAGCAGGCGCTCGTCGCTGGCTTGCAGGCGGGCCTGGGCCAGCAGGTCGCGGGAGTAGGCTGAGACTGTTGCATCAAGTGCTTGCGGCATGGCCTGCGACTCCGCTCAGGGGCGCGTCGCAGGCTGGCTCGGCCAGAAGTGCGGGCGCCGCTATTCCCCTGTGAGCAGTTGATCGTCGTCGGGCCCTGGGGGCTTGGCGCCATTACGGCGGCGGTCGGCCAACACCCAGCTTCCATCGTACAACTGCAGGGGGAACGATTCGTTCCTGTTCTGGCGTCGTTCGACGAACCCTTCAGCCGGGTTGTCCGTGGCCCTGCGCCGGCGCTCGATGCCCATCAGGTCGAAGATCGCACGTGCCAGTTCCACCAACGGGAACGGCTTGAACAGGACATGGCTCACACCGAGTTCGGCGGCCCGCTCACGCACTTCGACAGTGGGGTGGGCGGTGATCAGCACGAAGTGGCACTGCCTGTTCTTGCGTACGGCCTCCAGAACCTGAAAACCCTCCATATCGGGCAAGCGGTAATCCAGCACGATCACTTGCGGTGCCAGGCTTGCAGCCTGTTCGATACCACTGGCACCGTCGTGGGCAACATGAACTTCCAGGCCTTGCGCCTGCAGGTACGCTTGCAGGTTTTGCGCAAGGGTTTGTTCGTCATCGACTACCAATACTCTGTTCACCAAGGTCGACTCCCAAGTACTGCCCGGTTACCCGGTCTGCGAAGTGCGCCCTTGTACAGGCTTGAGCAGGCTTCGTGCCAGGCGTGAATAGTCATGTTGCACCGCTGTAAGTGTCTGATTTGCCAAGGGTGCCGGCCAACACCCGAAACGCGCCGGGCAGGCACACCCGCCCGGTTCCCCACAAGCGGGGAAACTGATGGCACATTGCCAAACCTTAATTCCCCAGCATTGGGGGAAACGCCATCAGGGGCCTCAGTCTGCCACCTCCACGTTAGCGGCGTCGCGCAAACGTTGGCGCACAGACCTGCGCGCATCGGCCTCTCGCTTGCCGATAAGCGCCGCCCTGGCCAAGACCAGGCCCTGTTCACGTATGACCGAAGGGTTATCACTTTGGTTCTGCGCTCCTTGCAGTGTTTCCCGGTTGGCAGCATAGAAAGCCTCCACTTCGGCCTGGCTCGGCGCGTCGACTGCACTGAGCTGGGCATACACCTGCTGGGCCGCCATGTCTTGCCGGGTGTACTCAGTGTACTGTGCCCTATCGAAACCCGCCTCCGCCAGACGCCGCTCGAAAATTGCCGGGCTGCCGAACGCCGCTTCGACCTCGCCCACATGCGCCGACACCTGCGCGTCGCTGATGGCGATGCCTTGGCGCCGGGCTTCCTGCCACAGCAGCTCCTTGTCGATCAGCTCGTCCAGCGCTTGATCGCGCAGGCGCTTGTACAGGCCCGGGTTGCGTATGCTGGTCAGCGCGCGGCCCTGGGCGCTCAGGTATTCGCTGAAGTAACGCTCCAGGCGCGTCACGCCGATTTCCACGCCATTGACCCGCGCCGCAGGCACATCGGCCCAGCTCGCCTTGGCCAGCACCAACAGCAGGCACAGCAACACGATACGCATGGCAGCCTCCGCTCAAGGGGTATCCGGCACCGGCCGGTACGGGGTAACCGAGGTAAAACGCGGCCCTGGTAGCGCCACTGCCACCACATGGGCGCCCGCCATGCCCTGGCGGCGGCCTGGGCCAAAGCCCAAGGCCGGGGTCAGGCCGGTGGCCACATCGTGCAGGCCTTCCAACGCGGCAATCAGTTGCTCGCGACTGGCGTCACGGCCTATCTGCTTCAGCGCTTCGCTCAGCAACCGTAGCGCGCACAGGGTGTTGACCTGCAACGATGCCTGGCGTGGGTCGAGGCCCTGGCGCTGCTGCAGGCCGGCCAAGGTCGCCAGCCCCTGCTCGGTCCAGTCTTCCGGCACATAGGGATAGGCCAGGAACACCCGCTGCGACCATTGCTCGGGCAAGCGCGCCACCGCACCGGCCACCTGGCTGGAGGCGGCGAACAGGTAGGGCTGACGGCCTGCCGCCTGCAACGCGGCGGCCAATTCGGCAAAGGCCTGGGCACGGCCAAGGAAGACGATGCCCTGCCCGTCCACGGCCTGGCCGTCGAAGGCCTGGATGGCGGGCGCCCAGCCTTGCTGCTGCAGGCGCTCGCGAACCTGTTCAGCCAATGCGGCCTGCTCGTTGCCGGCATACACCACACGTAGCTCGCCCGGGGCCATGCCCAGCGCAGCACGGGCATGGGCGGCCAGGCTAAGCAATTGCACGGGCAGGCCGGGCAGCGGGTCGAAGATCTGTGGACTGCCGCCGCTACGTGGCGTGCTGCCGATCAGGGGCACATTCTGTGGCGCCAGCAAGGTTGCCAGGCGTTGGTCAAGCATGGGTGCCAAGGGCGAGATCAAAGCGAACACGCGCTCCTGCTCCAGCAACCGCTGCAAGGCTTGCTCGGCGCTGGCAGGGTCGAAGCCCGGATCAAGCACGACCAGCTCCAGGCGCCGCCCGTGTATGCCACCTTGCTGATTGAGTTGTGCCACGCCGTCTTCCAGCACCGCACGTACCACCTGCCCAGCTTCCGCCAGCGGGCCGTTCGCGGGTAACAAGGTGCCCAGGCGCAGCACGCCCTCCTCTACACCGGGGTCTCGTTCCTCGGCCAGGCGCTTGAGGTAGGCGGTGAGGTTGCGCTGGTCGGCCAGGGTCAGCTCGAAGCGTGGCATGGCTGGGTCCAGGCGGTTGCCGGCCGGGTCCACGCCATGCTGAATGGCCCGGGCCAGGCTGCTGTCGGTATAAGCCGGGTAGCTGCGGCCGTTGGCCTCGCGCGTGCCTTGGCCAAGTGCCAGGCGTTGCCAGTCGAGGCTGGGCGGGCGTACACCACCTTCGGCACGGCCACGGCCGTCGTTGCCGTGGCAACTGGCACAGGGCAACACGCTGGCAGGCACCGTCATGTCGCTGGCACCAACCCGGGCTTGCAGTTGGGCGTCACTGCTGGAGACGCCCTCGCGGTAGAGGCGTTTGCCGGCTTGCTCGTGGTCGGTCAGGTCCAGGGCAAGCACCGAAGTGCCATGTACCATACCAATCAACAGAACCAGTATTAAGCTGATGCCTCCTTTGGCCTGTGCTGGCCTCATCGCCGGCAAGCCAGCTCCCACAGGGATAGCGCTGCTTTCATGGGCGGTGCAGTCTCTGTGGGAGCTGGCTTGCCGGCGATGAGGCCAGCAGCACCAACACAAGGCCGCCCAGGTGTTCATGATGCTCACCGGCCTGCCAGTGGCTGGGTCAGCAGCTGCATGCGCTGGGCAATGGCCATGGCTGGCGCATCCGGGCGGATCTTGCTCCAGCGTTTGCCCGCCACATCACCGGCAATCAACTGCGTCGAATGCTGCTCGGGGCTTGGCAGAAACTGGCCGATACGCCCAAGCACCAGGTCGACATTGGCCTTGTCCCCGGTCAGGAACAACCAGTTCGGCCCATCCACCCCCTGTTTCTCGGCAAACGCCTTGAGCGCCTGCGGGGTATCGTTGAGCGGGTCGCTGCTGATCGAGACGAAGGTCACCTGGCTGGCCAGCTGCGGCCCCATGGCTTCGCGCACTTCACGCAGTTTGCGGGTGATCAGTGGGCAGGCGTCGGTGCAGTGGGTGAAGATCACGTTGAGCATCACCACCTTGTCCTTGAGCACATCGCTGTAAAAGCGCAGTTCGCGGCCGTTCTGGTCCTTCAGCACGGTGTCGGTGAACCAGGTCTGGGCATCGCGGGTGCCGCCGCCGCTGGTCATCGCCTGGGGCGCCGGCTGTGGCGCTGGCGCTTGCGGCGCATGGCCCTCGTGGGCGAACGCCACCGAGGCGAGGATCCACAGGCAGCCGCCCAGTACCAGCCAGTCAAACGCGCGCATGCCAGCGCGGCGGGAAGTGACAGTGCTCATGGTTGCACCTCGTGATGGTCGGCAATGGCCGTGCTCTTGGCATGCACCCGGCGGGCGCTGAGGCGGTTGATTTCTTCGATCAGTACCGCCGGGTCGGTGAAGCCGTAATAACGCGTCCAGTGCCCGCTGCGCCCGTCACCGACCAGAATCAGCGGCGGGTGCTGACTGAGGTCGGCGCTGAAACTGCCCAGGCCCTTGAGGGTTTCGGTGATGGCGTACGGGGTGCCGGTCAGCCAGCTCCAGCCTGGCCCCTTCTGGAAGGCCTTGGCGTAATCTTGCAGGCGCTTGGCGTCGTCACGCTGCGGGTCCACGCTGATCGACACCATGTGGATTTCCTCGCCTACCCGGCCACCCAGTTGTTGCTGGACCTTGCCCATGATCGACGACACCACCGGGCACACCGTGGTGCAGCTGGTGTAGATAAAACCCATGACGACCAGATGATCACCTACCAGGTCTCTCTCCAGCCGCACCGGCATGCCGTCCTGGTTCAGCAGCGAAACGTCGGCAAAGCGCACGCTGGTCTTTTCCTGGCTCGCCGCCGGAGGCTGCTCGGCGTGGCCTTTGTGATCGTGTCCGGCGTGGGCCAGGGCCAGGTTGCTGGCCAGTGCCAGGCTCAGGGCCAACAGTGTGAAACCATGCTGGGAGTTCATCGCACATTCCTCACGTCAGTCTGGGAAGCGTTGGTCGCTGCAGCCGGCAGGACGCGCAGGCTGGTGTAGTTCTCTTCGGCAAACTTGCGCCCCAGCGAAGGCGACTGCACATGCAGGTACCAAGCGCCAGCCTCGGGCAGGGTCAGGGCCGCCTGGTACACGCCCTCGCCCACCTCCTGCAGTTGCAGGTTGCGCGGCATCGACGACGGCGCCAGGAAGTAGCGCAAGCTCAGGTCGTTCAGGCCCAGGCGTGGCTGGCCGTCGTCGCCGACGATGCGCACGCGCGCGTTAATGGCGCTGTGCTGCGACATCGGCTGGTCCAGGCCAATGAACTCGGCATGCGCGCCCTTGCGCTTGCCGGTATTGGGGGCTTCGGCCACATCGGTGCTGAAGCAGTGGATGATTTGCGGCTGGTTGAGCAGGAAGGCCACGTCGAACTTGCCGGCGGCGGGCAGCTTCACTGTCGAGCCGTACACCCCAGGCGCCACCTCGCGCAGGCTGCGGTCGACGACGAGTGCGGCGCGGGCCTGGTGGCCACGGTTGTTGTAACCGGACATCGGCGCGTTCATGCCTTCGGCGTAGAAGTAGGTGGTGTTGTCCACCGGGTTGACCACGAACACCGAATTGTCGTCACGCGATACCGACAACCCCTGGGCCAGCGGCAGGTCACCGGCCTGGCGCGGCGCCGCCGGGCCGGCCTCGAAGCCCTGGACAATGGGCGAGCGCCCCTCACCGAGGCTGGACAGGTTGATCATGGTCACCTTCGGCGAAGCCAGGCCACGCACGTAGGCATAGCCCTTGGTGAAGGTGAGCTGGTACGGTTCGGCCGCCACCGGGATGTGGTGGATCAGCTTGTCGGTACTGGCGTCGATCACCAGCGCCTGGTTTTCCAGGGTGTTGAGCACGATGCCGTAACGGCCGTCACTGCTGAAGCGCATGGGCCCCAGGCCCTGCTCGGCCTTGACCGTATGGCGCAGCTGGTGGCTGCGGGCATCGAACACCCGCACGCTGCCTTCCTCGCCATCGACCACGTACACCGCCTGGGACAGCGCCGAATAGCTGACCGACAGCGGGTGCGGGCCCACCTTGATGGTTTTGGCCAGGCGCATTTCCGGGATGTCGATCACGCTCAGGGTGCCACTGTCACGGTTGCTGACGTAGGCAAAGCGCGAGTCGGCGCTGAAGGCGATTTCGTGGTGCCCGGTGCCGGTGTTGAAGCTTTTCAGGGTGGTGCGCCCCGGCACGTCGATCACCGTGACCCCACCCTTGGCCGGGTCACGGCTGTTGTTGCCCACCCACAGCCGGTGCTGATCGGGTTGCAGGGCCACGCGCAACGGCTGGTCGCCAGCGTCCAGGTCGGCCACGCGGGTAAAGGTCTCGGTATCGATCACCGCCACCTTGCCGCGCTCGGGGATCGACACGAATACCTGCTTGTCGTCGCTGGTGGCCGCCCAGTCCATGGGCCGCCCGGGCAGGTCGATGCGCGCCATGGTGCTGGTCACGCCGCCCACCGAGACGGTGGGGTCGATCACCGTCAGGCTGGCGTCGTTGTTCAGCATCAACAGGAAGTAGCTGTTCAGGTCGAGCAGCGGTCGGGCACCGATACTGCTCTTGAGAAACAGCGCAACCCGCGCCTTGCAGCTCTGGTCACGGTCGCCCACCGGGGCCGACTGCGCCGGGTCGATCCACGCCCCCGGCGCCATACCCGATAGCGGCTGGCCACTGGTCTGGTCGCTGAGTTTGAAGCGGATGTTGGCGAAACCGCCTTCCTTCAGCTCGCCCCCGGCCAGCGGCCGGGCCTCGAACTCCACGGTTACGCCATCCCGGATGAGCCGGTGCGGGGCCTGCGGTTCGGCCGTTTCCTGCAACAGCTCGCGGGGATCGCACCAGAGCTTTTCATACGCCACGCCCAGGCCGATCAGTGCCACTCCCAGTACTACCCCCAAGTAAGCAGGGCGAGTCTTCTTGTTCATGCTCGCGCTCCCCTTCCGTCACTGCGCCGGGGCCGTTGCCGGCGGCGCTTCGTTGGTCACCCGCAAAATCCCCCACAGCCCCGAAAGGTTGCCGTAGGCGGCGTAGTCGCGGAACAGGTAGTCACCCGCCACCGCGTTGGCACCGCCGGCACTGGGCAGCATGAAGCTGAAGTGTGCCGCTGGCAGTACGCTTTCCTGGGCGCCGATGTACATGGCCATCGGGTTGTAGCCGAAGCGCACCGAGCCGATGCCGGGCAGGCTCATCGGGTAGCCATCCGCGTCGCTCTTCTCGGCCTGGTAGTTGTGCAACGGCCACAGGTGCCCATCGAGCTGGTAGGTGATACCGCGGCTGCCGCCACTGGGCATCAGCACATGGCTGCGCACAGGCTGGCCGGGCTTGGCATACAGCACCGGGGTTTGCGGGTCACCGCCAACCAGGGCGTTGCTGTAGGCCATGTGCGCGTTCGGTACATCGGCGAAGCCGAAGCCATCGGCATGGCCGAAGGGGGCATCCGGTGCCAGGCCAAAGCGCAGCCACAGCGGTTCGGTCTTGTAGTTCATGGCCATGTTGCCGTTGTCTTTCGGGTCGCCCGGCACGCCATTGCCTTCGGTGGCGATGCCTTCGACCGGGCGGCCGTCAGCCCAGCGCATGTTCATCGAGCGTTGCCACACGGTGACCAGGTCGCGGTAGTCGGGCTGGCCGGTGACCTTGACCGTGGCCTGGGCCCGGCTGGCGGTGTCCTCGGTCCAGGTTGCGGTTTGCGGCAGGATGCTCATGGCGCCCACCAGGCCTTTCTGCGGCTGCTTGATGAAGTCCGACGGCGCCAGGTTCAGGCCACCGAACTCGATGGCGGTGGTGTTGATGTTGTCCACCGTGCGGCCCAGTTGCAGCACCGGCTTGCCCTCACGCTCCAGGTGGCCGGCGTAGTACTGGTACACCCGGCTTGGGTAGGCACCGCTGTTGCCCACCCGGGGTGGCACGGTTTGTACCGGGTTGGCACCCACGTTGGCACCGTCGGACTTGGTGATGTCGTAGGCCAGCAACTGGGCATGCAGGCCCACATGGCTGGAAGGCCGCATCAGGTTGTTGTTGAAGGCGGTGGAGCCTTCGCTGTCGAAGCGGTCACGCTTGACCACGTTCTGCATCACGGCGGTGCTTGGCAGGTCTGGCATGACCTGTGGCAGGCGGTTTTCCAGGGTGATGCTGATGCAGTCCCCGGCGTTGGCGCGCAGCACCAGCGGCTCCACCGGTACACCGGCCTTGAGCTTGCCCGTGGTGGTGTCCAGGTCGGCCTTGCGCACGTACAGCACGGCGGTCGGGTCATGCAGCGGGGCGCTGTGGCCGCCGACGGTGAAGGTGGTGCCGTCCTCTTCGTCCACCACCGTGACCTGCGGGATGCTGGTTTTGCGGCTGTTGAACACCAGGGTGCCGCCGTTGGCCTTCAGTGGCCCGCCGACATGCTGGCCCGCACCGGCCGGGTCGTTGATGCTGACACCGTTGCGGTTTTCGAGAATGTCGTTGGCCAGCGCCGCGACAATCTCGTAGCTGCGCTTGACCGTGGTACGGGTACCGATGCCGTTGGGGTTGGCGGTGGTTTTCGGGCAGATGCCGTCAAAGTTCACGGTGTTGCGCATGGCCACCGGCTGGGTGTTGTTCGGCAGCGGGAACAGGTCGGCGCGTTGAGCGGTGTAGTTGCGCATCACCCCCCAGATACCGTTCCAGTAGCCTTCCAGCGCCGCGTCCATGGAGTACAGGTAATCACCGTTGGTAGCGGCGGAGCTGGAAATCATCGACACCGGTGCCATGAAGCCCATCTGCTCGGAAATACCGATCATCTGCGAGGCCTTCCAGCCCGAGTTGGAACTGTTGCCGAAGCCCGAGCCATTCTGCAGCCACTTCACACCGTGCAGAGTGACGTTGTGTTCCTCTTCGTGGCCACCGGCATGCAGGCGCAGGCGCACGTTGTCGCCAGAGTAGGTGCGCAGCATGGGCGTGAACGGGTCGCCCGGCTCGCTGCCGGCCTTGTTGATGTGCGGTGGGAACAGCGTGGTGCCACCGGTAGGGCCAACCGCCGAGGTGATCGCCGACGGCGCCATGTTCATGGCCGGGATCGCACGGTCGGTACGGCTTTGCAAGGCGTAGCTCAGGTCGCCGGCCAGGCCGTCCGCCTGCATGCCGCGTTTGCCGTCGGGGCCGACCTTGTTCGGGTCAAACACGCGCAGGGCCAGCGGCTCGTTGCGGTAGTTGACGACGAACATGCCCGGGTCATCCACCGAAATCGCCTGTGGGCAAGGCCGGCTTGGGCAACCAGGGGCCAGGCCACCGCGCGACTCGACCACCGATTCCAGCAGGTTGGATGCCTTCTGCCGGACTGGCGGGTTGATGGCATAGCGGAAGCTGTCGGCCGTGGCCGGGTAGGACTGGCCATTGGGGATGCCGTCCGGGCCTGCACCCACATACACACCGGCTTCATAGGCATGCTGGAAGTCGCTGTACTCCAGGAAGAACTCACGGTAGCTGTCGTTCTTGCCGTCGCCATCGTGGTCACCGGTCTTGATCACCGCCTGCCACGAAGTCGGCCCGCCGTCCTGGCGCGTGGCCGGGTTGTACAGTTGCTCGCCCGTTTCGGCATGGTACCAGGTGGAGCCGGCAGGCTCGGCCAGCACGGTGGCATACAGCCCGAGCTGCTGGTGCGTCGATGGGCCGAGGTGGTCGTGGGTAAAGATGGTGCCCAGGCCACGGTCGACGTTGTTCACGTTTACTAGCGGGTCGGCAAACCAGCGCTGCATGGCCGTGCGCGCGCCCAGCCAGTCAGCCCGGCCAAAGCGGCCGAAGTACGGGTGCTGCTTGGCTTTCGGGCAGGCAGCAGTGCCGTCGCGGCTGTCGCCTTCGGTGCAGCCGTTGTAGGCACGAATGGCATGCACACGCTCTACCACGCTGCCGGGCGAGAGAATGCCGTCTTCGTAGTTCCAGCCGTTGGCCGAGCCGTCAGCGGCGGTCAGGTCCCACTTGGGCAGGTGGATGTGCTGGCCGATCACGTCGGTGGGGGTACGCACCTGGTAGTCGTCCATTTCGTAGTACGACGGGATCAGGTTGGTGTGGGTGTACATGGTGCAGTCGAAGGTGTTCATGCGCATCACCAGCGGCTCTGGCGGGCGCTGCTTGGTGATGACTGGCCAGGCGTCTTCCCACAGCGCCAGGATGCGCGCCTGCGGGAAGTGGTAGCCGACCTTGTTGTACACCGCGTCGAACTGGATGTTGGCGCCCTTGTAGATACGCGGGCGGTCGGCGGTGAAGGTGGACGAACCCCGGAAGTTCATGCCGGTAAGGCTCTCACCACTGACGTACTCACCTACCCCCGAGGTTTGGGTCAGGCGTTTGCCGCGGTCATCCATGCAAGGTTCGTAGAAGGGCGCGCCGGCCGTGGGCAAGGCACCGTTGGTGCGGAACGCCTTGGCAACGGGTTGGCTGCCGGGCACCAGGGCAAAGCTTGGGTGCTCGGCCTTGGAGTGGAACTGCATGGCGGCCTGCTCGACATCGGTGCCTTCTTCCGGCAGGTAGATGGGCTTGGCCTTGTGCACCACCTTGGAGAAGTCCAGCTTGGTGGTGGTGGTCACCGCTTCGCCGCCTGCAGACACGCCGTCTAGCGCGTGCCGGCCCAGGCCGCCATCCCAGCCGTCGACCTGGTTGGGGTCCAGGTTGGCCCACAGGGCTTTGCCGCTGTCTTTCAGCTGCCGGGCCAGGGCCGGGTCGAGCATGTCCAGTGGCGGGGTTGGCGGGCGATTGCCCACGCTGCTTTCCATGCCGCCGATCCAGAACGGGTAGCCTGGGTTTTTCAGCGTGCCATCGGCGTTGCGGTTGGCATCGGTGCGGTCGACCAGTGCCAGCGAACCCACGGCCTTGCGCGCTGGTGTTTCGTTGGCGTGATCGTCGTCGCCCTCTTCTTCATCGTCATTGGCAGCGACCAGTTCTTCGGACAGCTTGGGCACCACCACCACCTTGCCCGGCATCGGCGCCATGGCCTTGCCAGGCAGCGGCACGATGGCAGGAATCGGCGTACCGGCAACGATCTCGCCATCAGGCAATGCCCGGGCGCCAACGGCCGGTTTACCGCTGCGCAGGGCGAACGGCGTGCTGTGGAAGCCATTTTCGCCCTGCCCGCTCACTTCCAGCCGGGTGCCTTCCTCGAACACGTCATGTACCCGCCACATGGCCCACATGCCCTGGGCGAAGTGCGGGTAGAAGTGGCAGTGGTAAATCGCGTCGCCCGCCACCCGGTTGCGGTTACCCGAACCGCCGTTGGCGATTTCGTAGGTGTAACCAATGCCCGGGCCGATGCCTTGGGCGTCGATGTAGTCGGAGTTGTCGTCGTTGGGGTTGAACAGCCACTGGTGGCCATGCAGGTGGAAGATGTGCTGTTCGTGGCCATTGTGGGTGTTGCGGAACTTGGTGAAGTCGCCAATGTAGCTGTGGTGCACGTTGGCGGGTTCTGCCGGGTACAGGGCCATGTTGGCCTTGACGCCCACGGCGCTGGCCGGCGGCGTTTCGCCTGGGCGAATGTTTTCCAGGCCGACGTTGGCTGGCACGTCCACGAGGGTGCCGATATCGCCTACGGTGTGGGCACTGAGGAAGAACTCCTCGTACGCGCACGACAGGCAGTCGTGCATCGGCCCCACGCCCAGGCGGTTGGCGACCACTTCAGCGCCCATGCCGCCAGAACCGTAGTTGATCATGAACGAATCGCGGGTCGGCTCCAGCACATGGCCCATCACCGGGTCCGCCCAGTAGCCCGGGAAGGCTTGGGTGGCGGCCACCTCATCGGCAAACTGCGAGGCGAAGTCGCGGAACGCTTCCAGCCGGTTGGGCAGTGCCGGGTTGCGCTTGTTGACGCTTTCCAGCGGGTAAGTCGAACGCGGGAAGCTGCCATCGGGGTTCGGCCCCATGACGATGGCGTCGGTTTCGCTGTTGAGGATTTCATTGCCGTCGACCATGGCAATGATCGGCTTGCCGGCCTTGCCCTCGGTGAGCCACGGTTCGGCCTGCGGGTAGCGGGCCTGGTAATCGATCACCGGCTGGCCGGTGGCGGTACGGCCGGTGGTAGCCAGGCGCATTTCTTCTTCGGTCAGGGTATTGCGGTAGGTTCGCCCACCTTTGGGTACAACCACCACCTGGCCGAACAGGCCGTTGGCAACGTTACCCGCCCCGCCCTGGCCGCCAAAGGTCGCGCCTTGGCTGGTGGCCGCAAAGGCCCCCTCGCGCTCGGCGTACAGGGTGTAGCTGCGGGTGTTGCCGGGCGACACCAGGAAGTTGCCATTGCGGCCAGTGTTGGCGGCGATGTCGCCAATGCTGTTGACCGCCTGCATGCCGTTTACCTGGAAGCCGACATGCCGGTCATTGACTTGCTCGTCGGCAACGAAATGTTCACCACCTTCGTTTTCAACCTCGGTTTCCGGGCCTTCCTCTTCACCTTCGACCTCGTTTTCTTCGGGGTCGATACCGTGCTTGTTGGGGTTGGCCTGGTACGCCAGCAGGTTGGTCAGGTTGACCGTGAGGCAGTCACCGGCGGCCACCCGCAGCACGATCGGCCGTGGGCGCTTGTCCGGGCGCAAGGTGACCTTGCCCGGAACAGCGGCCCCGCCCTTGCTGAGGGGGACCTGCTTGTCGTCCACCACATCTTCACGAAGGGCGAACATCATGCCGTTGGCGTTTTGCGCGCCAAGGCGGTTGAACATCAGGGGCTGGTCCAGCGCCACCACGTTGGCGACCAAGGTGCGCTGGCACTGCACGGCCGCCTCGCTGGTCGTTTCCCAGCCGAGCAGGGCCAGAACGAGTGATGACAGAAGGGGGCCTTTGCGTGGCGTAGACATGCTGCACCTCCGGGGCACGGGGACTCTGCGGAGGTGTGGAGCAAGGTGTGTGCCAGAAGAATATTTCTATTTTTTTCAGTTAGTTATGGTGGTAACCGAAACAGATTGGGGAGGATCACCCGGCAGCATTCCCCCGAAGTGGGGGTACCTCGATGGATTTCTTGGAGACGACGTGATCACTGTGGGAACGGGCATGCCCGAGTTCCCAAACCGCCGCACCTTCGACCAGGAAATGCTTAACCCGCTCTCTATCTCTGCGCCACAGGTTGTCCCCGCTCATTGGGCCTCTGCGTCAGACGGTGCAGTACGGGATTCACGGTCGATGTCCGCTGGCCACTGAACCTTTGGTGCCAGGCAATGCATATGGCTCAAGCCATCGTCATCATTCCAGTCGCGGGGGGGATGCACGAACTTGGGCAGGGCTTCAGGGCCTTGGTGCATGAAGGTCCGGGCGATGGCCCAGTAGGCCTTGCCTTGATCCAAGGTATGCGTGAAGAAGACACGGTCAATGACTTCATTGGTTTCGGGGTTACGGACTGACAGCATGACGTTTTCGATCAGGCCCCCGTGGCCGGGGGCGTAAATGCGGTAGACCTCGGCGGTGACGTCGTCCCAGTTATGGGCGACGGGTCGGACACCGCGACGTTTGCGGCTGAAAATGAAAATGCGGTCGATCTTGTACTCGTAGATGTAGATTTTTCGACGCCGGCGATTGAAGCGGATGGGTTCGTCTCTGGGCAAGACGAGGTCCTCTATCGCGTAAGGGATGAGTGCCCATAGAATGATTGGCGAGCCAATCAGAAATAATACATTCATTAACCAGTCACGCTGCAATCCGTACACGAATAAATCCCAGTACAAAGAAAGTATCGAACCAGCGCAAAAAAGCAAACCAGGAATACCGATTAATGCTGAAACCCCTCGAAGGCTTATTGTTTTCCTCGGCAGCTCAAGGTAGACATCATCAAAATAATTAGGCGAGGGATCTACAGCCTCTACCCAGCAGCGGCCATCTGGCTCCTCTCCCGTTGAAGGCAGATCATAGCTCCAACCTATAGCACGCTCCCACAAAACCTTGGGCTTAAGCGTCATTCATTCATCTCCCGAGAGCAAACTTCAATATAGGCGTCCGGTAAATTGCGGTCGGGCCAATACATAATCAGCAGGGTGGCGGCGAGCAAGCTGTGGGTCCCAATCATAGGAACCAGAGGTACAACCCCAGAAATCTCAAGCTGAACACTGCCATCTTCGACAGCATAGGGTCTCTGGTTTTCATCAATGGGAAAAACACTTGCATAGTCCGGGTGGCGCGGGGGCGAAAATTTAGAAAATGAAGATGAAGGAGAAAGTGATTTCGTTGCGTGTGCCAGGTAATCGCCCGAGGCAATAGTCTCTCCACCTACGAAATCCGGAAACGTTCCGTCACCGAAACGATGCGCTATCAGTTTCCAGCGATAGGCGGATTTCGCCTTACTAAACCTGGGTAATGTGACGAGAAACTTGAGCTGTTGCACCGTGTTCAAGCTGACCAAGCCTCCTACCTTGGGGAGTGTAGGGTCCGTAGCCAAACTCGACTCAAAGTGTAGCTTCACCTGAACACCCAACGTCGCTGCATTAAGCTCGGCGAATGCAATGTCTGAAAACTCCGGAGCATTCCAGTGTATGGAGGGTGTTTCGTTGGCGAGCCCGAAATAGCATCGACGTGCCCAGCGTTCGAGAGCCGTTGAGTCATTATTTTCCGCTCGCTTGCTCAACTCATAGGCGACTAGAGACAGTGTGATTGCAACGCCCAGAGGGCCAAACACGAAAGGTCTGAAAACTGCAACCACAAACGCCACCGCACTCGCCCCAGACACAATATATGCATATTTATATTGCTGAGCAGCTGTAGTATCACCAGTGGCCAAAGTGCGTTTTCTCGCCAAAATCGCTTGTACCGTGTCAAAAACACCTGCAACTGCACTCAATACAGCGCCTATTTTTATGATGGCTTTTCCAGTGACAGCAGCCCCCCGAGCCCATGGCCTGTTTATGTTGCTGGTGCTGGAGCGCATTACGAGCCCAATCAACTCAATCTGCCCGCCCAATATCCCCAGCAGCGAACCTTGCAACGCCAGCTTGGCCTCATGCGCCTTGGGCCCAATCTCCACCTCCACCTTTTCCTGGTTTCTGCTCAAGCTGTCGTGTTGCAAATACAATCCGCCTATCGCGAGCAATACTTCCCAACTGCCTGCCACCCCCCGCAAGCCGCTAAAGCCAGTCCGTACCAACTGCGCCGCTTGCTGCGAAGTAATGCGCAAGTCCTTCAACACCTTGCGCGCATTCGCCTCCAGCGTCCCCGCCGCCACCGAGATATCCACCAAGGCAATCTGTGCCGCACTGCTCGCCTGGGTCACCTTCATGTTGGCTCCCTCAAGCAGCCGACCACGCACTTCTTCAGCCGTACCCTCCACCCACACCGTCACGCTGATCATGGTGTGGGTAAACCGTGGGTCGAGCACGGCCAGGCTCATCAGCCCGTGCTGCATGATCGGCCGCACCTTGTTCCA